>CAUUIU010000030.1:0-15533 GCA_963545025.1 uncultured Sphingopyxis sp.
CTACACTTCTAGCTTCGTCGGCAGCGTCAGATGTGTATAAGAGACAGATCTGCGGAAGCCCGACAATGCGGTGGTCGAGGATATTACCGCAAAGGTCGGCAAGCTCGGGATCGATGCCGCGAAAAAGGCAGAGCTGATCGCCGCGGCGAAGGCGGCGTGGACCGAAAGCGCGGACCCGGCCTATGGCCGCCTCCTCACCGAGTTGAAGCGCCAGCAGGCGAGCGCGCCGACGCAAGACGGCGTATGGCGGATGCCGGACGGCAAGGCCTATTATGAGGCGCTGCTCGCCAATTACACCACGACCGACATGACCGCGACGCAGATCCACGACCTTGGTCTTGCCGAAGTCGCACGCATCCACGGCGAGATGAAGACGATCATGAAGAAGGTCGGCTTCAAGGGCACGCTCCAGCAATTCTTCACGCACCTGCGCACCAGTCCGCAATATTATTACACGACGCGCGAGGCCTATCTGGCCGATGTCGATGCGCGGACCAAGGCGATGGAGGCGCGGCTTCCCGCCTTCTTCAACACGCTGCCCAAGGCACCGCTCGTCGTGAAGGCGGTCGAGGCGTTCCGCGAAAAGTCGGCGGGCAAGGCCTTTTATTCGTCGCCCTCGCCCGACGGCTCGCGACCGGGCACCTATTATGTGAATCTCTATGACCTGAAGGACATGTCGAAGACCGAGCTCGAGGCGCTCGCTTATCATGAGGGCGTGCCCGGCCATCATCTCCAGCGCGCGGTGCAGACCGAATTGACCGGCCTGCCGCCCTTCCGACGCTTCGGCGGTTTCACCGCCTATACCGAGGGCTGGGGTCTCTATTCGGAGGAACTCGCCAAAGACATGGGCTTCTATACCGATCCCTACAGCGATTTCGGCCGCCTCGGCATGGAGCTGTGGCGCGCATGCCGGCTCGTCGTCGATACCGGCATCCACGACAAGCGCTGGACGCGTGAGCAGGCGATCCAATATCTGAAGGACAATACGCCCAATCCCGACGGCGACATCGAAAAAGCGATCGAACGCTATATCGTCTATCCGGGACAGGCGACCGCCTACCTCATTGGCAAGCTCAAGATCATGGAATTGCGCGGCCGCGCACAAGCGGCGCTCGGTGCAAAGTTCGACTACCGGATCTTCCACCAGGTCGTGCTCGAATCGGGACCGGTGCCGCTCGACATATTGGAACGGCGCGTCGATGGGTGGATTGCCGCCAACAAGGGTTAACAAAATCGGCAATTGCCGCTTGACGCGCGGGCCTGAAACGCAAATGATTTGTTCCAGATAAACATGGCAGCCGGGGAAAGGCTGCCGGGGTCTGGGTCTCATGTCGGATATCACATCCTCGCCCGATGGCGTGGACGGCAGCGCGCCGTTCGAACTACACTATTTTCCACCCGATCCCGATCTGGCGGACATGGTGTCGAGCTTCTATTTCGCGCGCATCAACATGCCGAAATTCGACGAATATGAGCGCGCCGATCGGCCGCAGTTCCGTTTCGTAACCAACGCCGACGGCGAATATGTCTTCGCCGATGGCCATCGCTCCGTCGTGTGCAAGGCCAATATCGTCGGACCGACCAGCGGGCGTGTGCGCGCGATCAGCAACTGCCCGGCGCAAATGTTCGGTTTCGGATTGCTGCCCGCCGGCTGGGCGGCGCTGATGGGGTCCGAGGCCGAAAAGCTGACCGACCGCGCGATGGATGCTGCCGACCTCTTCGGCCCGTGGATCAACGAGGTCGCGGAAGCGCTGGAAAAGGCGGCGAGCGTCGAGGAACGGCTGGTCATCGGGAATAATTTCGCGCGCGAGGTGCTGACGCGCGGCGAAACCCCGCCTTTGTGGTTCATCCGCATCGTCGACCGCTGGCTGACCGAATCGCCCTCACCGCAAGTGCCCGAGCTGGTCGAGGCAACGCGCATGTCGATCCGCTCGGTCGAGCGGATGACCAAGCATTATTACGGTCTGTCGCCGCGGATGCTGGCGCGCAAATATCGCGCGGTGCGTGCAGCCTCGGCGTTGGCGCGCGGCGAAAAGCTGGAGGCGGCGGAGCTCGGCGACGCCTTTTACGATCAGTCGCACCTGATCCGCGAGATCAAGCGCTTCGCCGGTGCGACGCCCGGCCAGCTCGGTAATCCGTCGCTCTATACCGAAGCGACGACGAAAGGCCGCAAGCAGCTCAGCGGCAAAGTAAGCCCACTCGTTTCCGACACCTGATCGGCGCGGTTAACCAACAAAAATTTCGCCAAGCGTCGATTTGGCGTTTCCATCCAATCGCGAATCGTCGCCCCGGCATAATCCCGCCTTGCGACCCAGAAGAGCTCATCCTCTGACGAGGACTGAGACCTTCATCTTGGCACTCATTTGGCTTCGGCCGGATGGGTGCCTTTTTTTTGGCTGCAAAGCTATGCGCGGGCCGCAGGCTTGCGCCGGACGGCGCTCTCGCCTACATAAGTGGAACGATTTACTCCACTTAAGAATCGTTCGCAATTGCGACGGAAAATTATATGCGCCTGTCCAACCTTGCCGATTATGCCGTGGTGCTGATGAGCGCCGCCGCCCGCCAGTGCGGGTCGGTGCCGATTCATGCGGGCATGCTCGCCGAGCAGACGGGCATTCCGGGACCGACCGCGCAGAAGCTGGTGAGCCAGCTCGCACGCGCCGGCCTGCTCGTAGCGTCGCGCGGCAGCGGCGGCGGGGTACGGCTGGCGCGGCCCGCGGCGGCGATCAGCGTTGCCGACATCATCGAAGCGGTCGAAGGGCCGATCGCGCTCACCTCCTGCGTCGCCGAAGGACGCCATGACTGCTCGCTCGAAGGTCGCTGCAAGGTGCAGCCGCACTGGGGCGTCGTGAACGGCGCGGTGCGCGGGGCGCTCGCAGAGATCAGCCTGGCGACGTTAAGCGTCGCGCCGAGACTCCCCTCCCCTCAGCCGATCCCGGTCTTGGCCGGCGACGAGATCAGAATATGACCGACAACACCGAACTTCCCGTCAAGGACCAGGCCGCGCACGACGCCGCGGCGAAGGTCGCCGATTATGAGCATGGCTGGTCGGCCGACATCGAAACCGACTTCGCGCCCAAGGGGCTGACCGAGGACACAGTCCGCTTCATCAGCGCGAAGAAGAACGAGCCCGAATGGATGCTCGATTGGCGGCTGAAGGCGTTCCGCCATTGGCAGACGATGGAGACGCCCGACTGGGCGAAGCTCAACGTGCCGCCGATCGACTATCAGGACGCTTATTATTATGCGGCGCCAAAGGCGAAGCCCAAGCTCGGCAGCCTCGATGAGGTCGATCCCGAAATCCTCGAGGTCTACAAAAAGCTCGGCATCCCGATCGAGGAGCAGAAGGTGCTTGCGGGGGTCGAGGGCGCGCGCAAGGTTGCGGTCGACGCGGTGTTCGACAGCGTCAGCGTCGCGACCACCTTCCGCGAGGAACTGAAGCGCGCGGGCGTGATCTTCCTCTCCATCTCCGAAGCGATCCGCGAATATCCCGAGCTGGTGAAGAAGTGGCTCGGCAAGGTCGTGCCGATGCACGACAATTATTTCGCGACGCTCAACTGCGCGGTCTTCTCGGACGGGACGTTCGTCTATGTGCCCGAAGGCGTGCGCTGCCCAATGGAGCTCAGCACCTATTTCCGCATCAATGCGGAGAATACGGGGCAGTTCGAGCGGACGTTGATCATCGCCGACAAGGGCGCGTACGTCAGCTACCTCGAAGGCTGCACCGCGCCGATGCGCGACGAGAACCAGCTTCACGCCGCGGTGGTCGAACTGGTGACGCTCGACGATGCCGAGATCAAATATTCGACCGTCCAGAACTGGTATCCGGGCAATGCCGAGGGCCTCGGCGGCATCTATAATTTCGTGACCAAACGCGCGCTGTGCCAGGGCAAGCGCAGCAAGGTGTCGTGGACGCAGGTTGAGACCGGCTCTGCGATCACGTGGAAATATCCGAGCTGCGTGCTCAACGGCGACGACAGCGTCGGCGAATTCTATTCGGTCGCGGTCACCAACAATTATCAGCAGGCCGACACCGGCACCAAGATGATCCACAATGGCAAGCGCACGCGCTCGACGATCGTTTCCAAAGGGATCAGCGCGGGCAAATCGAACAACACCTATCGCGGGATTGTGCGGGTGGCGCCGAATGCCGAAGGCGTGCGCAACTTCACTCAGTGCGACAGCCTGCTGCTCGGAAGCAGCTGCGGCGCCCACACCGTGCCCTATATCGAGGTCCGTAATCCGACCGCGACCGTCGAGCATGAAGCGACGACAAGCAAGATCAGCGACGATCAGCTTTTCTACGCCATGCAGCGCGGGCTGGGACAGGAAGAAGCGGTGGCGCTGATCGTCAACGGCTTTGCCAAGGAAGTGCTGCAGCAGCTGCCGATGGAATTTGCGGTCGAGGCGCAGAAGCTGCTGGGGATCAGCCTTGAAGGGAGCGTCGGATGATGCCCCAAATCGAGACAAGAGACAGGCGCCTTGCAGATATCGCCATGAAAGGCAGGCCCGAATTAACTATAATTTCCCGCAGTCCGCATCCGGGGACATGGCAAATCACGCCTTTGTCATATTCTGGTCTTCGGTCCGATTCGGTCTGGAGGGAATGCGATGGCGCGGGGTCTGGAATTCAACTGGTCCGAAGCCGATCTGGTCGTGCATCCGGTACAGGCGGTCGCCGCCTATCAGACGCAACAGGGCGTCGTGATCCGGCAGCAGAAGGGTTTGGAGCGCGGGGATCGCGACGAGATCATCATGATCCCGCACCACGCCGTCACCATGCTGATCCGGCGCCTGCAGCATCTGCAGAACACCAGCGTGATCAGCGTGGAAGACGTGGCCAATTCGGAATTGGCGGAAATCTTCGCCGCCGAATAGCGACCGCTGACCGACCCCGCTTCGCGGGCTTTTCCGACATCTCCACTCGCCTGCCGCGGCGCGATACGTCGTGCCGCCGCGCGCCGCAGCCTGCCCCGCACTTCGGCGAGCGGCTCAATCCTGCCTGAAAGTAAGACATGCTCAAGATCGAAAACCTCCACGCCACCGTCGCCGACAAGCCGATCCTCAAGGGCCTGTCGCTCAGCATCAATGCGGGCGAGATCCACGCGATCATGGGCCCCAATGGCGCGGGCAAGTCGACGCTGTCCTATGTGCTGGGCGGGCGGCCCGGTTATGAGGTTACCGAAGGTTCGGCCCAATTCGACGGGCAGGACCTGCTCGACATGGAACCGCACGAGCGCGCCGCGGCTGGCTTGTTCCTCGGCTTCCAATATCCGGTCGAGATTCCCGGCGTGTCGAACGTCCAGTTCCTGCGCGAGAGCCTGAATGCCCAGCGCAAGGCGCGCGGGCTGGAGCCGCTGTCGGGCGGCGACTTCCTGAAGCTGGCGCGCGAGAAGGCGGGGCTGCTCAAGATGGACATGGACATGCTCAAGCGTCCGGTGAACGTCGGCTTTTCGGGCGGCGAGAAGAAGCGCAACGAGATGGTGCAGATGGGGATCATCGACCCCAAGCTGGCGATCCTCGACGAGACCGACAGCGGCCTCGACATCGACGCGCTGCGCACCGTCGGCGACGGAATCAATGCGATCATGCGGCGCCCCGACAAGGCGGTGTTGCTGATCACGCACTATCAGCGCCTGCTCGACTATGTGCAGCCCGATTTTGTGCATGTCCTCGCGGCCGGCCGGATCGTGAAGTCGGGCGGACCCGAGTTGGCGCGCGAACTGGAAGAGCATGGCTATGCGGAGATCGCAGCGTGATGAGCGCGCATTTTTCCTTCTTTCGTCATGCCGGACTTGATCCGGCATCCATGACCGCGTGGACCCCGGATCAAGTCCGGGGTGACGAAGAGTGGGAGATCGCGGCTTGACCACGGCCACTCTCCCCTCGCGGCGCGACGAAGCATGGCGCTATAGCGATATCGACGCGGTGACCGCGGCATGGCCGCTGCCCGCGCCCGAGAGTATCATCGTGCCCGCGGGCGGCGTTTTCCGCCGCGCGATCGTGCAGGATGCGGGTGATATCCGGCAGATCGAGCTGGCGCTCGGCAAGGGCGCGGCGGCTTCGCTGCATGTCCTCAATATCGGCGGCGCTTATGGCCGTATCGAACTCAACGTGATCCTCCACGAGGGCGCCGACTTCCACCTCGGCGCGGCGCAGATCGGCGGCGGCGAACAGAATCTGGAGATCGTCACCACCGTCACCCACGCCGAACCCGGCGCGACGTCGCGGCAGGTGGTGCGATCGGTGCTCGGCGGCCATGCTACCGGCACCTATCTCGGCAAGGTCGCCGTCGCGCGTGACGCGCAGCAGACCGACAGCGAGCAGGATGTGAAGGCGATGTTGCTCGACCGCAGCGCGACCGCCAACGCCAAGCCCGAACTCGAAATCTTCGCCGACGATGTGAAGTGCGCGCACGGCTGCGCGATCGGCGAGCTCGATGCCATGGCGCTCTATTACCTCCAGTCGCGCGGCCTTCCGCTGGGCGAGGCGAAGAAGCTGATGCTGCAGGCGTTCGTTGCCGGCGTGTTCGATGGCGCCGAGGATGAGGAAAAGCTGCAGGCGCTGGCGCTGGCGAAGCTGGGGGAACTGGTGTGAGCACCGCGACCGCGCTTCGCACCTTTCCCGACGTCCGCGCCGACTTCCCCGGCCTGACGTCCGGCTGGCACTACCTCGACACCGCCGCGACCGCGCAGAAGCCGCAGGCGGTGATCGACGCGACGGTAAATGCGATGGGCCGCGATTATGCGACCGTGCACCGCGGCGTCTATGCGCGCTCGGCCGACATGACGCTCGCCTATGAGGCGGCGCGGCGGCGGATCGCGGCGTTTATCGGCGCGAGAGAGAACGAGATTGCGTTCGTGCGCGGCGCGACCGAGGCGATCAACCTCGTCGCCTATTCGCATTCGAAGAAGGGCCGCGTGCTGTTGTCGGTGCTGGAGCATCACAGCAATATCGTGCCCTGGCAGCTTGCGGGCTGGCAGGTCGACGTGTGCCCGCTCACTGCCGATGGCTGCATCGACCTTGATGCTGCCGAAAAGCTGCTGACCCCCGAACACACTATGGTCGCCTTCGCGCATGTCTCGAACGTGCTCGGCAGCCCGCTCGACGTCGCACGCGCGGCAGACCTCGCGCACCGCGTCGGCGCCGAGCTGCTGATCGACGGCTGTCAGGCGGTCCCGCGGCTGCCCGTCGATGTCGCCGCGCTCGGCTGCGACTATTATGTCTTCTCGGGGCACAAGCTATATGGCCCGACCGGCGTCGGCGTTTTGTGGAGCGACAAGCTCGATGCACTCCCGCCGTGGCAGGGCGGCGGGTCGATGATCGACCGCGTGACCTTCGAACGCACGACCTATGCCCCCGCCCCGACGCGCTTCGAGGCGGGCACGCCCGCGATCATCGAGGCGATCGGGCTCGCGGCGGCGGTCGATTATGTTGAAGCGATCGGCATTGGGGCGATCCACGCGCATGAGGTGTCGCTGGTCGGCACGCTGCGCGAGGCGCTGGCGCGGAAGAACAGCATCACGCTGTTCGGCCCTGAAAACAGCGCCGGAATCGTCAGTTTTGCAATGGCGGGGGTTCATCCGCACGACATCGGCACTATCTTGGACGAAAGCGGGGTCGCGATCCGCGCCGGGCACCATTGCGCACAGCCGCTGATGGAGCATCTCGGCGTCGCCGCGACCGCGCGCGCGAGTTTTGGTGTTTACAGCAACGACGACGATGTGGCGGCGCTGATCGAGGGCCTGTCGCGCGTCGAGAGGATTTTCGGATGAGCGAGGACCGCATGAGTGAGACCGGAATTCGGGTCGAGGAAGTGGAAAGCGTCGAGGCACCGCCGAAGGCGCGCGTCGAGGACGTGGAAACCGCACCCGAGAAGCTGGAACGCAAGCGCGACTATCTGGAGGGTTTCCTTGCGGCCAAACCTGCAGCGGTCGAACCAAGCGCGGTGGGCGGCGACCTCTATGAAGCCGTGATCAACGCGCTGAAGGACATTTTCGACCCCGAAATTCCGGTGAACATTTATGACCTTGGCCTCATCTACAATGTCGAGATCGACGAAGGCCATGTCGTCGTGACGATGACGCTGACGACGCCGCATTGCCCGGTGGCGGAATCGATGCCCGCCGAGGTCGAGCTGCGCGTCGGCGCGGTGCCGGGCGTTGGCGATGCCGAGGTCAATCTGGTCTGGGATCCGCCTTGGTCGCCGCAGAATATGAGCGACGAAGCGCGCCTCGAACTGGGAATGCTGTGATGACCGAAACGAAAACCCGCACCCGCCCTGCCGCCGTCACGCTGACGCCGAACGCCGAGGAACGCGTTGCCGCGCTGATGGCAGCGGCGCCCGAGGGTTCCATCGGCGTTCGCCTGTCGACCCCCCGCCGCGGCTGTTCGGGGCTTGCCTACTCTGTCGACTATGTCACTGAAGAGGTGAAGTTCGACGAGAAGATCGAGACGCCCGGCGGCGTCTTTTACATCGACGGCGCGTCGGTGCTGTACCTGATCGGCAGCGTCATGGACTGGGTCGAGGACGACTTTGCCGCAGGCTTCGTGTTCGAGAACCCGAACGCCAAGGGTGCCTGCGGCTGCGGCGAGAGCTTCACCGTCTAGGCGCGCCTTTCGGCGCAAAATCTGCTATACGGCCCCTACATTGCAGGGGGCAGTCATCATGCGCGCGCTCTATTTGCTTTATGCGGCGGTCGCCTACGCGATCTTTTTCGCGACCTTTCTGTATCTTATCGCGTTCGTCGGCAATTTCCCGTTCGTCCTGATCACGGTCGATTACGCCCATGTCGCAGCGCCCGGAAAAGCCGCGCTGATCGATCTGGCGCTGATCGCGCTGTTCGGGATCCAGCATAGCGTGATGGCGCGGCCGGAGTTCAAGGCCGGCTGGACACGCATCGTCCCTGCGCCGATCGAGCGCAGCACCTATGTCCTGTTCGCGAGCGCGGCGCTGATTGTGCTGATGGCCTTCTGGCACGAGCTGACGACACCGGTCTGGACGGTCACCAACGGCGTCGGCGCCGCGATCCTGTGGGCGCTGTTCGCCAGCGGCTGGGCGATCGTCCTCACCAGCACCTTCCTGATCAATCATTTCGAGCTGTTCGGGCTGCAACAGGCGTGGTTCGCGCTGCGCGAACGCGCCGCCGCGCCGCCGGTGCTGCGCCAGCCCTTCTTCTATAAATTCGTTCGCCATCCGCTCTACTCGGGCTTCTTCATCGCCTTCTGGGCGACGCCGAAGATGACCGTGGGGCATCTGCTGCTCGCGGCGGGCCTGTCGATCTATATGCTGATCGCGATCCGGCTCGAGGAGCGCGATCTCGTGGACATCTTCGGCGAGGCCTATGTCGGTTACCGCAAACGCGTCGGCATGCTGATCCCGCGTTTTCGCCGGAGCTAGCGGCAGACGGTCCAGCCCGCCGTCCGCGCCGCCATGTCGAGGTGGAAATGGTCGGCGTGCGCGCGGTTATAGTCGGGCGACAAGATGGTGCTGAACAGGCCGCAGCTTTCGTCGCGAACTTCGTGCAGAAACTCGCTGCGCTTGTCACCCGGGGCCCAGTCGTTGATCAGCGAAATGCGCGTGCCGTCCGCAAGGACGAAGGCGGAGATGTCGATCGCATTGGCGGTCGAATGCTGGCTTTGCGTCGGCTGGCCCGCGATCTTGCGGCAATTATAGCTGCCCAGATTTTCAAGCTCGACGACCTTTTGCCCGAAATATTTCTGCGCGAGCGGCTGAACCACGTCGCGGTTCCATAGCGCCATCGCGGCGGTCACGGCGCAGCCCGGTGCGGCTCCCGCAGGGCGCATCGTTGGCACCAGGCGGTCGCCGGTCAGGATCATGCGCTGGCTCGCGCGGCAGGCGCCCTCGCCGACCGCCGGCCGTCGCAGATAGCCGACCTCGGCGCGGTCGAGCGCCGCGAAGCAGGCGGTATCGTCGCTCGCCAGCGCCACCAGCTTGCGGTTCGTCGCCCAACCCTGCGGATGTGAAAGTTCGAAGCGCGCGCCGGGGATATGTTCGGGATGGGCACGCACCCACTGCATGCCGAGGATCGCGCCGAGGGTCAGCAGCACCGCGACGGCAAACCAGATCAGATAGGGGTGGAGGCTTTTCATCTTGTCCGTTTCTGCGTGGCCCAAATTACCGCTTGTTGAAAGCGCTTTGCGGCTCGATAGCGTTCCGCGTGGCGAAACGTTCGATCCTGATCGTCGGCGGCGGCACCGCGGGATGGCTGACCGCGGCCTATCTCGCGCGCTTTTTCGATCTGCCGCGCAATCCGCGCCTGTCGATCACCCTGCTCGCGTCGGACGAGATCGGCAGCATCGGGGTCGGCGAAGGCGCCTTTCCGACGATCCGCAACACGCTGCAATTCATCGGCGTGGACGAAAGCGAGTTCGTCCGCGCGACATCCGCCACCTTCAAGCAGGGCATCCGCTTCGACGACTGGGTCCGCACGCCCCCGGAGGGCCAGTCGAGCCATTATCTGCACCCGTTCGAGGCGCCCTATCATGGCGACGGATACAGCCTCGTTTCCTATTGGCTGCTGCAGGACGAAGCGACGCGGCGGCCGTTCGCCGAAGCGATGACGATCCAGAACCGCGTCGCCGAGGCCCAGCGCGCGCCGAAGCGCCCCGGCGAGGGCGAGTTTACCGGCCCGCTGAACTATGCCTATCATTTCGATGCCGCCCGGCTCGCCGAAGTGCTGTCGGCGCAGGCGCGCGCGCTGGGCGTTCGGCACCTCAGCGGCACGCTGACCGGGGTCGGGCTCGATCCCCTGACCGGCGCGATCGACCATGTCGTCACCGCCGAGCATGGCACGCTCACCGCCGATCTCTATATCGACTGCTCGGGCTTCCGCGCCGAGCTGATCGGCGGCGCGTTGCAATCGCCGTTCAAGGGTGTGAAGGACCGGCTGTTCACCGACCGCGCGCTTGCGTGCAAGCTGCCCTACGACCGCCCCGACGTGCCGCTCGAAAGCTATACGATCGCGGCGGCGCACGAGGCAGGGTGGACATGGGATATCGGGCTTGCGGGTGCGCGCGGGATCGGCTGCGTCTATTCGAGCGACCATATGAGCGACGAGCGCGCCGCCGAAATCCTGGCGAGCTACACCGGCGGACGCAGCCATGACGTCACTGTCCGTTCGATCCCCTTCGAGGCCGGCTATCGCCCTGCGTCGTGGATCAAGAATTGCGTCGCGGTCGGCTTGTCGGGCGGTTTCCTCGAACCGCTGGAGTCGACAGGCCTCGTGATGATCGAGACCGCGGCGGCGATGATCGCCGAGATGTTCCCGCTGAACGGCCCGGTCGGCGCGCCGGCGCGGCGGTTCAACGAGCTGATGGCGGCGCGCTACGACAACACCATCAACTTCCTGAAGCTCCATTATTGCCTGAGCCAGCGGGGGGAAGCTTTCTGGCGCGACAACAGCGACCCGGCGTCGATCCCCGACCGGCTGAAGGACCTGCTCGAGGAATGGCGCTACCGCCCGCCGGGGCGCTTCGACTTCATCCTCGACCTCGAAAGCTTCGCCTTCTTCAACTACCAGTACATCCTCTATGGCATGGAATATCGCACCGACCTGTCGCCTGTCCGCGAGGAGTTTCCCGACACCGCCGAGGCCGAGCGCATCTTTGCGCGGATCAAGAGCTTTGGCGACCGCGCCGCGAGCGAACTGCCCGCGCACCGCGCGATGATCGACCAGATCAACGCCGGCGGTGCTTACGCCTGAGCGCGCTCAGAGCGCGAACTCGAGCGTCAGCCACACCCGGTCGGTGTTGGTCGCGAACGCATCGGCGCGGTAGCGGGCGTAGCGGACCGAGCCGCTCATCCGCCCGCGCTTCGCCGTCAGCAAAAGGCCGATCTCGTCGCCATAATGTTGGCCAAGCCGGTCGCTGTCGAAGCGATGCCAGACGCCGGTGACGCCGAGAGCGTCGAAGCCCGCGACCTTTTTCCAGCCATAGCCGAGCGAGGCGTAGAGATCGCGCAGACCGTTGGGCGGCGTCGTGACGAACTTCCCCGCCCAGCCGTTAAAAAGGAGGAACGAAGCCCGCGGCGTCTGCACGCTGGTCAGCGGGGCGCCGGCATCGGCGCCGAGGATCTCGTAGCCGCCGGTCGCGGTCAGGCCGCCCGCGGTCAGGCCCAGCTCGGCATGTCCATAATCGGCGGAATAATCATTGGGGTTGCGGTGCCAGTCGCTCTGCCGCGCGACGCTCGCGGCATAAGACAGCTTCACATCTTTCGCCAAAGCCCGGCTGCCCGCGAAGCGCAGGCCCCAGGTCTGGCTCGACAGGCGAAAGCCCTGCACCGCCGCCTCGTCCTGATCGACCAGATAGGCAAAGCCGCTGAGCGTACCAATGCCGGTCCCATAGCCGACCATCGCAAAGACATTGTCGCCGCCGACCGCCTGCTGCCGCGCACCCGTGCCGTTGCGGCCGTTCACCGTCCGCACGCTCCAGCTATAGGTCAGGTCGGCGCTGAGCCCCTCGGGCCTGCCCCATTGCGCGCGCACCGCATCGTAAGTCTGCTCATTCTGCCGAAAACCCGCCCCGGCGACGAAACGAAAATTGGCGAGATCGATGCGCTGACGCCCCGCGGTCAGCGCGAAGCCATTTTCACCGGCGTAGCGGACCTGCGCGCGGTTGAGTTCGAAGTTCGGCGGGTCGACGATCAGCGGAAACGCGGTCTTGCCGTTGGTGCCGTCGTTAAAATCATGGACGATCGCCAGATTGGCCTCGCCCTCGACCAGCGCCGACCACGGCCCTTTCGACAGCTGAACGCCGGGACGCACGCGCAGCGTCAGCGCCTCGGCATCGCGCGGTAGTCCGTCCTGTTCGGTCGTCTCATAACGCAACCGCGCGTCGAGCAGCGGCTTCACCGCAATCTCCTGCGCGCAGGCGGTCCCGCTGAGCAGCGCCAGCGGCGCTGCAAACCAGATTATCCTCATGGCATGATCCCGAAAATATTCCCCGCCCCGCCGGCTGGCGGAACGGGGAAGTTGGGAGTTTGTCAGGCGGGCTTGGCAGCCAGCTGTTCGCTCTGCTGCGGAACGTCGTCCGCCTCGGTGCCGAGCGCGCCGAGTTCGCCGGTCTCGCGCGCCTTGCGGCCATAGACGACCTCGAACAGCGGCCCTGCCATCACCGTGGTGACGATCGCCATCAGCACCATGATCGCGAACAGCGTCGGGCCGATGATGCCCTTTTGCAGGCCAATGTTGATGATGATCAGTTCCATCAGCCCGCGCGCGTTCATCAGCGCGCCGATGCCCATCGCGGTGCGATTGTCCTCACCCGCGAGCCGCGCGGCGAGCCAGCAGGCGCCGAACTTCGCCGCGATCGAGACAAGCAGGATGCCGAGCGCGATCGCGAGCAGCGTCACGCTGTTCACCGTCGTGAGCTGGGTGTTGAGCCCCGAGTAGGTGAAGAACATCGGCAACAGGAAGACGACCGTCATCGGCTCGATCTTCTTCTTGATCTCCTCGGTCAGCAGGCCGCGCGGCATGCAGGCACCGAGCAGGAAGCCGCCGAACACCGCATGGATGCCGACCGCGTCCATGAAGAAGGCCGATACCGCATAGAGCATCAGTACGACGGCAAGCAGCGTGTGCGTCAGTTCCCCCTTCGCCTCGACCGCGCGGCCGAGCGGGATCAGCAGCTTGCGGCCGACGAAGAACATGAAGAGTGCGAAGCCGAGCCCGCCGACGATCGCGAGCAACGCAATACCCGGACCGGCGCCGAAGGTCGCAAGAACGATCGCGAGCACGCACCATGACACGGCGTCGTCGAACGCCCCTGCTGTCAGGGTCAGCGTGCCGAGCGAGGTGTTCGCAAGGCCACGTTCGTTGATGATCCGCGCGAGCATCGGAAAGGCGGTCAGCGCGATGCAGGCGCCCATGAAGAGCGTCGCGGCGCCCTGGCCGAGCCCTTCGGTGAACAGTCCGGGAATATCGAGCAGGAAAGGCGTGATCGCTGCCGCAAACAGGAAAGGTGCGACGATGCCTGCGGCGGATACGCCGACCGCGCTCTTCGCCTTCGACTGGAAATGGTCGAGCCGCAGCGTCGTGCCGACAAGGAACATGTAGAGCCCGACGCCGAACTGCGCGCCGACGTAAAGGACGTTGCGCGTTTCCTTGGGGAAGAGCGCGGCCTGAAATTCGGGGAAGAAGAGGCCGAACAGCGAGGGGCCGAGCACGACGCCGGCGATCATTTCGCCGACCACCTGCGGCTGACCCATGAACCGGTTCGCCATCCACCCGACGACGCGGCAGACGAGCAGAATCACCGCGATCTGCAGAAAGAAATGGATGCTGTAATCGCTCGGCGAATAGCTTTGCGCCGCGTTCACCGCCGGCCCGTGCGTCCCCATCACGTCGCCGATCGCACGCAGAAGCTGGTCGATCATTTCAGACATATTTGCCCTCTCCCTCTGGGCGTCGCGACGCGTTCCGGTGCGCCGCTGTCCGCCTTCTTGGCCTTAGGGAGACATGAAGCCGCGGACTGCGCAACGCAGAATTCACCGCCCGCCACCCTGCCCCTTGTCGATTTCCGGGCCCGGCATCATTTTTGTTGCGAGCAGGTAACAGTGTAGTAACATACCTACATGTGAACGTTCGCATGATTGCTCAATTTTTGCATGGAGCGGGAGGTTCGGATGAAGCGCGTCACCAGCCGCGAGTTCAATCAGGACGTGAGTCGCGCGAAGCGATTCGCGCTGGTCGAGCCCGTGTTCGTCACCGATCGCGGGCGCCCCAGCCATGTGCTGATCAGCATCGACGCCTGGCGCCAGCTGAGCGGCGAGCGGCAGAATATGACGCAGTTGCTGGGCGCCACGCCGGGCGATACCGCGCTCGATCGTGCCCATCTGCACAAGACGCTGAGCGGCCGGGGACGCGGCTGATGTATCTGCTCGACGCCGAAGTCCTGTTCGACCTGCGCCACGCACGGCCCGACGGCGCCCATGCCGCGCTCGCCGCCTGGGCGCAGCGCACCTCGCCGCAGTCGATGTTCGTATCGGCGCTGTCGCTCGTCGAACTGGAAAACGCCGCGACGCTCGCGGGCAAGCAGAGCAAACCGCTGGGCGCGGCCTGGCGCGGCTGGATCGACGGCCAGCTGCTACCCGCGTTCGAGGGGCGCGTTCTGCCGGTCGACCTGGCGGTGGTGCGGCGGCGCGCGACGCTGGCGATCGATCAGGACCGCGACGCGCTGCTCGCCGCGACCGCGCTCGAGCATGGCATGGCGCTCGTCACCTATCACGCCTCGGCCTTTCGCACCGCACGGCTGAAGCTGCTCGACCCGAGCCGCTTTGCCGCCGATGCCGGCGACGATGTCGACTGGCGCGAGGCAACGCGCGAACGCGCGCCGTGGATCCGGAACCTGTTTATCCGCGGCTGACGGTCAGCGGCAGAAGGCGACCGTTAGTTGCCATTGATCCTCCCTGTGGCGAAGCCATGGGGAGGTGGCAGCGCGAAGCGCTGACGGAGGGGCATTTGCGCGACGTTGCCGCCCCTCCACCACCGCCTGCGGCGGCGGTCCCCCTCCCC
>CAUUIU010000031.1:0-15478 GCA_963545025.1 uncultured Sphingopyxis sp.
AGATCGCTCAGTGTCTCGTGGGCTCGGAGATGTGTATAAGAGACAGGGTTTCGCCTATGCGCCCTACGGCCACCTCAAGCTGTCGGCGGTGATCGACGAGATCGGCAACATCGTCGACCGGCTCGTCCCGCCCGAGGGGCCGGTGCATGTGATCAACCGCCGCATCGCCATGTGGAACGAGGCGCGCGCGCGCGGGCTCGACCGGATTTCGGGGCGGAGGGGCGTCGGCGCGAGCAGCGCTGCGGCCGACTTTTTCCGGACCCATGATCTAGGGTTCCGTATCCGCCGCCTGCGCTTTCTGGCGCGCCAGCTCGACACCTCGGTCGAAATGACGCGCGACGGGCGCGATCCGGCGTGCGAGGAATTGCGCGAGACGATCTTCATCGCGCTCGGCCATTATCTCGAGCGCGAAGGCGACGCCTGGCTCGCCGATCTCGATGTGCCCGCCGACAGCGATCCCGGCCACTGGTTCGATGCAATCGCGGCGCGGCGCGACCTGATCGCGCTCGATGCCGAGACCGATGTGGTGGTCGCGGCGGCGCTGGAAAAGCTGCCCAAGGATGATCGGCGGACGATGTTGTTCGCCTATCTCGGCTATCCCTTTTACGACATCGCGACGCTGCCGCTCCTGCAGGGCGAGGGGTTCGACGAGTTCGACCCGATCAAGATCGACCGCATCTCGCCGTCGGATGCGACCGCGATCCGAACCGGGGGAGCCGCGGCGATGCTGAAGGGGGTCGAGTTCAACAGCTTCGGGGCCTTCTTCAGCCGCGCCTACCGCGAAAATGACTATCTGTGGGGGCGGCTCCACGGTGCCGACCGGCTGATCGACATTGTCGCGAGCAGCGTGACGGGCGACGGCGCGATGCCGACGGATGAGCTGAATGCGATCAAGCGCCGCGCGTTCCACGCGATCCTCGATGAAGAAGAGGAAAGACTGCCGAAAGTGAAGGCGCTGATCGACGAGTTGCGGCTGGAGATCGGCGGGCTTTGAGCGCTGTAGCGACTGCTAAAGGCTGATCTCGCCTGCATCGACGAGCAGTTTCAGCATCACTGCGGCGCCGCATTGCTGCGACTTGGCCTTGGCGCTGAAGCGCCCGTCTGCCGTATATTTGCCGCTCTCATAATGGTTGGAAAAGCTCCACAAATAGGGTGAAGGCACGGCGGTGCCCCGATAGCCGAAGCCGTTATAGGCCTCGAAACGGAAGAGGATGCGTTCGAGGTTCCAGTCGGTCTTGCCCGTGAAGCCGAGCAGCTTGAGCGCATCCTTGGCGCTCCAGTCCCAGTCGGTCGGCGGCGCCCAGACCAGCGGCCGGCCCGCAGGCACTTTGCGCGTGCGCCCGGTGAGCGGATGGTCGCCGTTGTGCAGGTGGGCCAGAAAATTGAAGCTCGCCTCCAGCCCGTGGATGATGCCGATGACATACCATGGCACGCCGGTGTCGAGTGCCACACGGTCATAGGTCGGGCGCGATGTCTTCAGCATGGTGAGATACCAGCCGGTGGACGCGCTATAATTGGGGCGCAGCGTCATGGCATCGAACAGGCGGCGATATTCGTCTTTCAGTGCCGGGTAATTGCGCGCGCGGCTCAGCGGCGGCGGCACCGGCTTCTTGACGACCGGCGGTGCGGCGCTGGCCCACCGGACAGGCGCGGCGACCGCAGGCCGATCGGTGTCGATTGTAAAGGGGGCGAAAGAGATGGGGCCGTCGCTGTCCCAGTCGAGTTGCCGATCGCTGCCCGGCGTGAAGCCTCGCAGCAGGTCGGGGATTTCATGTTCGGCGCCATGCAGTTCGGCGAGGAGCGCACCCGCCTGGTCGCCGAGCGCCGGATCGACCCTCGCGCTGCGGTCGATCAGCGCAACGAGCCGCGGCATCGCCAGGCGATAGAGCGAACCGGGAATATCGGCGGGCGACAAGTCGCTGTCGAAGCGCAGCGGCGTATCGGGAAGCTTGGCGCGGTCGGCGTCGCGTTCGAGCCTGCGTAGCGCATCGACGATCTCGGCCGCGCGGAACGCTTCGCCCGGCAGCAGCCGGCTCACTTCGCCGGGCAATTTGAGGCCGAACAGGTCCGACTGATGCGTGGCCGCGCGGGCGAACGTCGCCTCAAGCGCGATCAGGCTGGCGCCCCAGCTCAGCAAGGTGCGCCTGGGAACTTCGGTGATCGGCATCGACTCACTCCTCCCAAGGGGAGGCTATCATGCCGGGGCTAGCGAGTCTTGCCGAACGCCAATGCCGCGTCGCGGCGAATCAGTCGGTGAGATCGTCCCACATTTCCTTGATGCGGCCGAAAAAGCCCTGACTTGCCGGGCATTCCTCGCCCGTCTCGGTCTCGCGAAATTCGCAGAGCAATTCTTTCTGCCGCGCAGTCAGCCGCGTCGGGGTTTCGACGTCGATCTGGACGACGAGGTCGCCGTTGCCGCGGCCGTTGAGCACCGGCATGCCTGCCCCGCGCTGGCGGAGCTGCTTGCCCGACTGGATGCCCGCGGGAATGGCGATGTCGTGCATTCTGCCGTCGAGGCCGGGGATGCCGATTTCGCCGCCGAGCGCGGCGGTGGTGAAGCTGATCGGCGCGCGGGTGAACAAAGTCGTGCCCTCGCGCTCGAACACCTTGTGCCGCGCCATGTGGAGGAAGATGTAGAGGTCGCCCGGAGCGGCGCCGCGCGCGCCGCTCTCGCCTTCGCCCGACAAGCGGATGCGCGTGCCTTCGTCGACCCCGGCGGGGATGTTGACGGTCAGCGTCTTGCGCCGGTCGACACGGCCCTCGCCATGGCATGTGTTGCAGGGGTCGGCGATGACTTCGCCCGCGCCCTGACAGGTCGGGCAGGTGCGCTCGACCATGAAGAAACCCTGCTGCGCGCGCACCTTGCCGTGGCCGGCGCAGGTCGAGCAGCGGTTGGTCTGGGTGCCGGGCTTGGCGCCCGAGCCGTCGCACGTCTCGCAGCGCGCGGCGACGTCGACCTGGATTTCGCGGCTGATGCCGGTGAACGCGTCCTCGAGCCGGATTTCCATGTCGTAGCGCAGGTCGGCGCCACGCGCGGGGCCGCGCTGCTGGCGGCCACCGCCGAACGCTGATCCGAAGATCGATTCGAAAATATCGCCGATGTCGCCGAATTCGGCGCCGTTGCCGCCGCCGAAGCCGCCCGCGCCGCCGTTGACGCCTGCCTTGCCGAAACGGTCATAGGCGGCGCGCTTCTGCGGGTCCTTCAGACAGTCATAGGCTTCGCTGATCGCCTTGAAGCGCGCTTCGCTGTCGTCACACCCCGGGTTCTTGTCGGGATGATATTGCATCGCGAGCTTGCGATAGCTCGCCTTCAGCGTCGCGTCGTCGGCGGTGCGCTCGACTTCGAGCAGTTCGTAATAATCGATGTCGAGTGACATGCGTCAATGCCCCCTCCGGCCTGCCGGGCCCGATCGGACCCGGCAGGGGGAGTTTCTTACTTCTTGTCGTCTTCGACTTCGGAGAATTCGGCGTCGACGACATCTTCGTCGGCCGGAGCGGCTTCGGCATCGGCGCTGGGGGACGCCGCGGCCTGCTGTTCCTTCTCGTAGATCGCCTGGCCCAGCTTCATCGCGACCTGCGCGAGCGCCTGGCTCTTTTCGGTCATTGCAGCCGGATCGCCGCCTTCGACCGCGGTCTTGGCTTCGGCAACCGCCGCTTCGATCTCGCTCTTGAGGCCCGCGTCGACCTTGTCGCCATGCTCTTCGAGCTGGCGTTCGGTCGTGTGGATCAGGCTTTCGGCGTTGTTCTTCGCCTCGGCCGCCTCACGGCGCTTCTTGTCCTCTTCGGCGAACTGCTCGGCGTCCTTGACCATCTGATCGATGTCCGCGTCGCTGAGGCCGCCCGAGGCCTGGATCTTGATCTGCTGTTCCTTGCCGGTGCCCTTGTCCTTGGCGTGGACCGACACGATGCCGTTGGCGTCGATGTCGAAGGTCACTTCGATCTGCGGCACGCCGCGCGGCGCCGGCGGGATGCCGACGAGGTCGAACTGGCCAAGCGCCTTGTTGTCGGCGGCCATTTCGCGTTCGCCCTGGAACACGCGGATCGTCACTGCCGACTGATTGTCGTCGGCGGTCGAATAGACCTGGCTCTTCTTGGTTGGGATCGTGGTGTTGCGGTCGATCATGCGCGTGAACACGCCGCCCAGCGTCTCGATGCCAAGGCTCAGCGGGGTCACGTCGAGCAGCAGCACGTCCTTGACGTCGCCCTGCAGCACGCCCGCCTGGATCGCGGCGCCGATCGCGACGACTTCGTCGGGGTTCACGCCGGTGTGCGGTTCCTTGCCGAAGAAATCCTTCACGACTTCGCGGACGCGCGGCATGCGCGTCATGCCGCCGACGAGCACGACTTCGTCAATTTCGCTCGCCGAAATGCCGGCGTCCTTGATCGCCTTCTTGCAGGGTTCGAGGGTGCGCTTCACCAGCTCTTCGACCAGCTTTTCGAGGTCCGAACGGGTGATCGTCTTGACGAGGTGCTTTGGCCCGTTGGCGTCGGCGGTGATGAAGGGCAGGTTGACCTCGGTCGTCGCGGCCGACGACAGTTCGATCTTCGCCTTTTCGGCGGCTTCCTTCAGGCGCTGGAGCGCGAGCTTGTCACCGCGCAGGTCGATGCCTTCGTCCTTTTTAAAGCCATCAGCGAGAAATTCGACGATCTTGCTGTCGAAATCTTCGCCGCCGAGGAAGGTGTCGCCGTTGGTCGACTTCACCTCGAACACGCCGTCGCCAACCTCGAGGATCGAGATGTCGAACGTGCCGCCGCCAAGGTCATAGACCGCGATCGTCTTGTTCTCGGTCTTGTCGAGGCCATAGGCGAGCGCCGCCGCGGTCGGCTCGTTGATGATGCGCAGCACTTCGAGGCCCGCGATCTTGCCGGCGTCCTTGGTCGCCTGGCGCTGCGCGTCGTTGAAGTAAGCGGGAACGGTGATGACCGCCTGCTCGACCTTTTCGCCCAGATAGGCTTCGGCGGTTTCCTTCATCTTCTGAAGAATATAGGCCGAGATCTGCGACGGCGAATAATCCTCGCCGCCCGCCTTGACCCAGGCGTCGCCGTTGGCGCCCTTGGCGATGGTATAGGGGACGAGTTCCATGTCCTTCTTGGTCATCGGGTCGTCGAAACGGCGGCCGATCAGGCGTTTCACCGCAAAAATGGTGTTTTCGGGATTGGTGACCGCCTGGCGCTTCGCCGGCTGGCCGATCAGACGTTCGCCGTCCTTCGCGAAGGCGACGATCGAGGGCGTCGTGCGCGTGCCTTCGACATTTTCGATAACCTTGGGTTTTCCGCCTTCCATCACCGCGACACAGCTGTTCGTGGTGCCGAGGTCGATCCCGATCACTTTGGCCATTGGTAATTCGTCCTTGTTGCTTCTTCCGGCGCCCTGAAAAGGCACGCCGTCCATGGTTTTGATGGGGGCGATATAGGTGCGCTAATCCTTGGCACAAGGGCTTTTGGCGCTTATCGGGAAAGGGAAATCATGCGCTTTCACGGAGTCCTCCCAAAATGAAACCCTTCGCAATTGCCGCCCTCGCCGCCACCGCGCTGACTCTTTCGGGTTGCGGCGAAAAGCTGGGCCAGACGCAGCAGCTCAATGTCGTAAGCGGTCATATCGTGATGGGCGTGACCCCCGACCGGCCCGCGGTCGGTTATTTCCGCGTCGAAGGCGGCCCGCGCGACGTCCAGTTGGTCGCGGTCAGCGCCGACCTCGCCCAGCGCGTCGAGATGCACGAGAGCGTGCGCGAAAATAACATGACCACGATGAAGCCGCTCGGCAGCGCCGATGTGCCGGCGAAGGGCGAGCTGGTCTTCAAGCAGGGCGGCAAGCATCTGATGATCTGGAACATCAACCCCGCCGCGGTGCGGGCGGGCAAGCTGCCGATGGCGTTTGTCTTCTCCAACAACAACAATGAGCGCATTCTGTTCGATATGCCGATCAAGCAGGCCGCGGCCGCGGGCGCCGAGGGCGGCGCGGCGATGGACCATGGCTCGATGGATCATGGTGCGGAAAAGGCGGCCCCGGACGCGGCCAAGAAGTAAGCAGGGGTGCCGCGTCCGTCGCGACCGCTGACGCCGGGCGAAATCGCGCTCGCCCGGACGGTGTTCGGCGACGCGATTGCCTATGATCGGGTTCGGATCTGCCATCACAAATGGATATTCTTCCAGCCGCGCCATATCGTGATGGCGCCGATGGGCAGCCTGCATTTCAACCCGCATGGCGAGCTTTATTGCGAGGATTTCAGCAGCGCGACGCAGCGGCTGCAGGGGCTTTTCCTCCATGAAATGACCCATGTGTGGCAGGCGCAGACGCGGGGGCGCTGGTATCTGGTGCTGATGCGCCACCCGTTCGCGACATACAGCTATATATTGAAGCCGGGCTGGTTGCTCGAACGCTACGGTCTTGAACAACAGGCCGAGATCGTGCGCCATTACTGGCTCCTTACTCAGGGCATGGTCGTCGGCGGGGCGCCGGGGGTCGAGGCGTATCGCGCTATCCTGCCTTCGTCGTGGGAGGCGCAGGGATGAGCGATTTCGAATTCGTCTTTGCGCTTTACAGTCTGCTGCTCGGCCTTTCGATGGTCGAGCTTTTGGGCGGCCTCGGGCGCGCGCTCGAGGCGCGCTTCGCGGCGGAGGCCGAGAAGGAGAAGTTCGCGATCGGCTGGCTGACGCCGCTGCTCGCGGTCTTCGTGATGCTCGACCTCCTGTCCTTCTGGGCGGCGGCATGGGCGGTGCGCGCCGATGTCGCGGTTTCGGCCACGACGCTGATGGCGGTCGCCGGATTTGCAAGCGTCTATTTCCTGGCCGCGCGGCTGGTTTTTCCGGCAAATCCCGAAGGCTTCGCCAACCTCGACACCCATTATTTTCGCGTCCGGCAGATCGTCCTTGGACTATTGCTCGTGCTGCTCGGCGCACAGCTCACTTTCTATCTGTCGCAGCCCGATCTGGCCCGCAATCTGACGCGCCCGCTCGCCTGGATCATGACGGTGGTGCTGGTCGCGCAGATGGTCGCCGCCATGTGGGTCAGGCATCGCGGCTGGAGCATTGCGATCCTGGCGACGCTGATCGCGCGTTACGTCGTCATCTATCTCATCTGACCCCGCGCCGCAGTGCTTGCGGACGATAGTTTCATTTGATACCGCTCGCCGCGGAGGCGGCCGAACCCGCGCCTCACCCATGAGCATCACTATGAAACTTTCCGACTATGCGATGTCCGCAGAGCGCGGCTTTCTGTCGCCTTTCGAATTGCCCGAAATCGAACTGCCCGAAAGCTGGGCGCCGGTGTTGTTTGCCGCCGAAGATCTGTCGGCATTGATCACCAGCGGCCGTATCCGCGCCTTCCTCGACTATCTGCCCGATCCGGGGGTTGCAGAGTGGGCTGCGACGGCATCGGATGCCGAACTGCGCGCCGCGATGGTGCGCTACAGCTTTCTCGTCCAGGCCTATGTCTGGGGCGAAGCCGAAGCGCCCGTTTCGCTGCCCGCCAATCTGGCGGTGCCGATGGTCGCACTCGCCGACGCGCTCGGCCAGGCGCCCCTGCTGCCCTATTCGGCCTATGTGCTCGACAATTGGGCGCGGCTCGATGAGGACGAGGGCATAACCCTGGACAATATTGCGATGATCCAGAACTTCCTCGGCGGCGCCGACGAAAACTGGTTCGTGCTTGTCCATGTCGCGATCGAGGCGACTGCGGGGCAGGCGTTGCAGCTCGCGTGCGAACTCGTCGATTGCGCCGCGGCGAACGATGTCGCCGGCGCGACGGCGCGGCTGGAAGAAATGAGCGAGGTTTGGGGCCGGATCAACGCGATCTTCGACCGCATGCCCGAACGCTGCGACCCCTATATCTATTACCAGCGGGTGCGACCCTATATCCATGGCTGGGCGAACAACCCCGCGCTGCCGGGCGGGCTCGTCTATGACGGAGTCGAGAAATTCGGCGGCATCGGCCAAGCGTTCCGCGGCCAGACGGGATCGCAGTCGAGCATCGTGCCGTCGATGGATGCGCTGTTCGGCGTCGTGCACAGCAATGATCCGCTGCGCGCCTTCCTCGACGAATTGCACCAGTATCGCCCGGTGCCGCACCGCAAGTTCATCGACGATCTGCGCTCAAACTCGACGCTGCGCGCCTTTGCGACGGCGAGCGGCAATGCTGCGCTCAAGGACGCGTTCAACGCGAACCTGACGCATGTCGCCGATTTTCGCACCCGCCACCTCGAATATGCGGCGAGCTATATCAACAAGCAGGCGCCGTCGGGAGCGGGCAACGATCCCGACGTCGGCACCGGCGGCACGCCCTTCATGAAATATCTGAAGAAGCATCGCGACGAGAACCGCGCGCAGCTGCTCGAAAATCTGATCGCATAATTAGCGGCTAGCCAAAGGGGCGGCGTTCGTCCTATGTTCCGTTTATGGATGGAACGTCGCTCCTTGTCGCTTTTACTGCCCTTGCCGTTGGCGCGCTGATCGGCTGGCTCTTTGCGGGCCGGCAATCGGGCGCGCTCAAGGCCGAACGCGACGGGCTTTCGGAGCGGTTCAGGACGGCGGTGACCGACCTTGCCGCCGAGGCCGAGGCGCGCAAGGCGGCAGATATCCAGCTCAGTGCGTTACTTGCCCAGCAGAAGGCGCGCGACGAGGCGCATGATGCGCAGATCGCGCAATTGAAAGACGCGCAGGTGGCGCTCACCGCGCAGTTCCGTGAAGTCGGCCAAGTGATGCTCGACGGCGCGCAGAAGGCCTTTCTCGAACGCGCCGACGCGCGATTCAAGGAAAGCGAGGCGACCGCCGGCCAGAATCTGAAAGCGCTGCTCCAGCCGGTACATGAGCGGCTGGAAAAATATGAGAGCGAAGTAAAGAAGGTCGAGGCCGAGCGCCAGAGCGCCTTCGGCCTACTCAATGGCCACATCGCGGCGATGCGCGAGGGCACCGAGCGCGTGTCGAGCGAGGCAGCAAAGCTCGTCAATGCACTGCGTAATGCCCCCAAGGCGCGCGGGCGCTGGGGCGAGCAGCAATTGCGCAATGTCCTCGAAAGCTGCGGGCTTTCCGAACATGCCGATTTCCAGACCGAGGTCAGCGTCGACGGCGGCGATGCCGGCCGGTTGCGTCCCGACGTTGTCGTCAAGGTGCCGGGCGGCCAGAGCCTCGTCATCGACGCTAAAGTGTCCCTGAACGCCTACCAGGATGCCTTCGGCGCGGTCGACGAGGGCGAGAAGGCGGTCCACTTGGCGTCGCATGCCGCGGCGATGAAGGCGCATGTCAACACGCTCGGCGCCAAATCCTACTGGAACCAGTTCGACGACACGCCCGACTTTGTCGTGATGTTCGTGCCTGGCGAGCATTTCCTCGCCGCCGCGCTTGATCAGGATCATGAGCTTTGGGACTATGCGTTCGAGCGCAAGGTGCTGCTCGCGACCCCGACCAACCTGATCGCGATCGCACGCACCGTCGCGGCGGTATGGCGGCAGGAAAAGCTGGCGGGCCAAGCGCGCGAGATCGCGGCGCTTGGCAAGGAGCTTTATGCGCGTATGTCGGTGATGGGATCGCACATCGCGCGCGTCGGTAAAAATCTCGACCAAGCAACCGGGGCCTACAATGCCTTCGTTGGTAGCTTTGAATCACAGGTTCTGACCCAAGCTAGGCGGTTTGAGAGCTTGGACATCGAGACCGGAGATAAGGTGATTGCGCCGTTGCCAGCTTCCGAGCAGAATGCTCGGCCGATTACTAGGATAGCGACAGCCGAACAGTCTGATGAGCTAACGAAATCGAACTTGGCCAGAGTATCAAAATGAGGGAAGGGAGATTTGATATGGACCCTTGATGTATAGCCGGAAGCAGACGTGTGTCGTGACGGTGATGCAGAGATTCCCTTAGAAGATCTGACTATCCTTAAAAGAGATTGCGAACTGAGCGCAGCCAAGAGGTTTTCGGAAGCCCTATTTATATTCCCGCTGAACAACAATTGCGACACATCTGAAGTGGCCCTCCATCAAGGAGAATAGGCTATGTCGATGCTTCAGAAATATTGCGCTGAAACTGAACCCGGTATCTGGCAGTGGTTTATTGCCACTCCGGAGGGGCGGTGGATTGCGGTATCTGCACGCAAATTTCCGAGTCTCTCGGAAGCGAAGCAGGCATTGAAAAGCTTTCTTCGGTTGTTGAAACCGTAAGCTGAAATCCGCAAAATTTGGCCAAGTGGGGCAGACGAAATTCGTCTGCCCCTTTTAGTTGCGGCCTGCGCAAACGACTAGATCACCCGTTTCAGCACGGCGGTCCGTCCCTCGGCCCCCGCCAGGATCAGCGTGCCGTCGTCGGCAAAGGTCAAGCTCACCGGCGCCGCCATCAGCTGGAAGAAGGCGTATTCCTGCGTCATGCCCGCGCCCGGGCAAGCCATTTTGGTTGCCATCAACGGCCCCGCTTTCAGCGTACTGCTATTGACCGAGTAGCTGCCGGAGAAACGGTTGCAGCCCGCGCTGCCGCTGATCCGGTCGCCCTCGAATCGCAGCGACGTGGGCCGGTCTGCCGCGACGGCCACGCCGCCGATCGATATGAAGGCCCAGCTGCTGCCCGCAAGCTCGTCGGGCGGCAATATCTTGCCGCCGCAGCCCTGCACCGTCTTGCCGTCGGCGATGACGCGCACCGTGTCGGCAAAGCGCCGGTCGCTCATTCCGTCGCTGCACGGCGCCTGCTTGATCACGACCGACAGCCGGTTGGTGGCGTAGGTCCGACCGTTCATCGACGGCTTGGCGCCGGGGTTGGGCGCCATGATCCTGGTCTCGCCATAGTCGCCATTATAGTTGAGGCGATCCGGCGTGATTTCGAGCGTCCAGCCGGGTTCGGTGCCGAGCGCCATATAGGCAGCAGGCGGCGGGGTGCCGGGCCCAGGCGGCGGCGCGTCGGCAGCCGGAACGCATCCGGTAAGAGCGAGAGCGGCGAGAACAAGCGAGGCGGGCAGGGCAGGAGACATCGCGGACTTCCTTTCGAAGAGCCCGCCGATAGTAGCATGGCGCTGGCCGCGCGCTGAACGGAAAGCGTCCCCGCAGTTCAGCTTCGCCGCTGGTTCAAGACTTCATAGGCCATGACTGCGGTCGCGACGGCTGCGTTGAGGCTGTCGGCCTTGCCCATCATCGGCATCTTGACGCGCACATCGGCGGCGTCGGCATAGGTGGCCGGCATCCCCTGCGATTCATTGCCCGTGAGGATGAAGGTCGGCGCTGCGTAGCGCACCGCCTGATAATCCTGTGTGTCGTCGCCGAGCCATGTTGCGACCAGCTGCCCCCGTCCGCTGCGCAGCCAGGACAGGAAATCGTCCCAGCGCGCCTGCACCAGCTTTTGCGTGAAAATGGCGCCCATGCTCGCACGCACCGCCTCGACCGCATAGGGATCGGTCGATTCGTCGAGTAGAATCAGCCCTCCGGCGCCGACCGCGTCTCCGGTGCGCAGCATCGTGCCGAGGTTGCCGGGATCGCGGAGGCGCTCGGCGACGAGCCAGATCGGCGCGGCGTCGCGGTCGAGATCGGCGAGCGTCGTGCGGGGCTCGGGATAGATGCCGACGACGGTCTGCGGGTTGTCCTTGCCCGACAGCTTGGACAGGATCGCGGGCGTAGTGTCGATCACCTCGCCGCCCGCCGCAAGTGTTTCGTCGATCAACTGCTTCGTCAGCGCGTGTGTATCGCCTTCGGGTCCCAGGAACAGCCATTGGGGCAGCACGCCCGTCTCGCGCGCTTCGGTGGCAATGCGGAGCCCTTCCGCAAGGAACAGACCTGCCTCGCGGCGATGGCGCTTCTCGCGCAGCAGACGCATCCGCTTGACCAGCGGGTTCGACAGGCTTTCGATCTGGGAGCGGCGACCGGTCATCCGGTCAATCCTCGCCGAAGCTGTCCTTGACCAGCCCGACGAGCTTGAGCAGCGCGGCATCGGCGCCGTCGCCCCGCGTGTGAATGGTGATCGAATCGCCCTTTGCGGCGCCCAGCATCATCAGGCCCATGATCGAGGTGCCGTTGACGCGCGATCCGCCTTTTTCGACTTCTACGCTGACCGTTTCGGGCAGGCGGCTGACAAAGGTGACGAACTTGGCGCTGGCGCGCGCGTGCAGGCCGCGCTGGTTGGTGATCTCGACGGTTTCGGATGATTCGCTCAAGACCCTACTCCCAGCATTTCCGACGCGACCGAAATATATTTCTGGCCGGCTTCCTTCGCGGCGATCACCGCGGCGCGCAGGTCCATCGTCTTACGGGCACTTTCGAGCCGGATCAGCATCGGCAGGTTGACCCCCGCAATCACCTCGGTCCGTCCGTTTTCGAGCAGGCTGATCGCGAGGTTCGACGGCGTGCCGCCGAACAGGTCGGTCAGCATGATCACGCCGCGGCCTTCGTCGACCTTGCGGATCGCCTCGGCGATTTCGCGGCGGCGCATTTCCATATTGTCGTTGGGGCCGATGCACACGGTGCCGATCGCGCGCTGCGGTCCGACGACATGCTCCATCGCGGTGACCATCTCTTCGGCGAGACGGCCGTGGGTCACGAGAACCATACCCAGCAGCGGCAAAGCTTTATCGATGGCCATGAAAATCGGGACCCTTATGTTTTCCGGTCGTCCGCCGAAAAAGTCGCGGACGGGGGCTTGCCCTCAAGCCCATCTTGCGGCGCCGAGTCAAGGTTGCGGTGGGTCAGAGTTGGCTCATATCCAGACATTCGTAGCGTTTCCGCAACACGCGCCGCGACATGGACCGACCGGTGGCGCCCACCGGTGCAGCCAAAGGCTATGGTGACATAGCTTTTTCCCTCGGCCCGGTAGCGCGGCAAGAGGGTCTGGATCAGTCGTTCGATCTGCGCGACGCTGTCTTCGTAAGCCGGGTCCGCCATGACATAGGCGGCGACGTCGGGGTCGAGCCCGGTTCCGGGCTTCAACTTCGGATCCCAGTGCGGGTTGCGCAGATAGCGCATATCGAACACCAGATCGGCGTTCCGCGGCAGGCCGCGGGCGAAGCCGAAGCTTAAGATGGTAAGCACCGGTTCGCCGTCGCCGGCGTCGCCGAAGCGCTGGCGCACCTCCTGCTGCAGATCGTTGCTGTTGTAGTTCGTCGTATCGACGACATGCTCCGCCCAACGGCGCAGCGGCTCCATCATCTCGCGCTCGCGCGCGATGCCGTCGGCGGCGGGGCGGTCCTCGGCCATCGGGTGGCGCCGCCGCGTCTCCGAAAAGCGCCGTTCGAGTTCGGCGCCGGCGCAGTCGAGGAACAGGGTCTGGATGTTGCGCCCGCCAGCCTCGCGCAGTTCCTTGATTCGCCGGACGAGCAGCGCCGGACGAAAGCCGCGGCTGCGGCTGTCGATGCCGACCGCGATCGGCCGATTCGCGTCGCTGCGCTTCGCCGGGGCATCGATCAACGCCTCGAGCAGCGCGAGCGGCAGATTGTCGACGACCTCCCACCCCAGATCCTCGAGTACCTTGAGCACGGTCGATTTGCCCGCGCCCGACAGGCCCGTGACCAGCAGCAGGCGTGGCTCCGCCGGCTCCGATTTCATCGTTCGGGCGCCAGCCGCTCGAGCGCGAGCAAGATCTTGATCGGCGCCGACGCCTCGAACGCCGAGAGCAACAGTGCGGGTAACGGATGTCCGACCACCATTTCGACCTGGTTCACCGACGGCATGCGGTCGTAACGATCGGTTAGGCGCACCGCGAGTGCGAGCGGGACGGGGGCGGTCCACGGCTTTTCGATGATGCCGATGCCCCGCACTTCCAGCTTGCCCGCCAGTATTTCGGGCGGACGGCACCACAGGCGGCCGCGGTCGTACCAGATTTCGCAGCGGTCGTCGGCGACCAGCTTGGCTCCGCGGTCTATCAATCGCAACGCGAGGTCGGATTTCCCCTGACCCGCATTGCCGAGGATCAGCACGCCGCCGTTGCCCGACACGATGCAGCTCGCGTGGATGTTGGCAATCTCGGGCTTGGTCCGGCTCGGAAGCATCGAAGGGACTTACCGGCGATGCTGCAGTGCCGCAAGGCGGTAGCAAAGGCGGCGTTAACCGGCTTCGTCGCTGCCCTCGCGCGCCGGGAGCGTGATCAGCAGGCTGGCACCGCGCTTGCCGTCGTCGCGGTCGCGCGCGGAGATGGTCCCGGCATGGCCCTCGATGATCGTTCGCGCGATCGCGAGGCCCAGCCCGCTGTGGCGGCCGAACGCCTCGCCGTCGGGCCGTTCGCTGTGGAAACGGCGGAAAATGGCCTCGCGGTGCGCGGGATCGATGCCGGGGCCATCGTCGTCGATGCGGAGATGAACCTCGTCGCCAAGCCGCGTCGCCGAAATGCAGACGAGGCCGCCGTCGGGTGAGAAGCTGATGGCGTTGTCGATGACATTGTCGATCGCCCGCTCGATTCGGTGTCCGTCGGCCATCACGATCGTCGTACCCTTGCGCGGGCGGGCAAAGGCGATGCGCGGATTCGTGACGTCCTGATCGGCGCGCGCGGCGCGCCCAGCGAGCATCGATTCGATCATCAGGCCCAGGTCGAGCGGTTCGAACAGGGTGCGCGACAATTGCGCGTCGATGCGGCTCGCATCGCTGATGTCCGTAACCAGCCGGTCGAGCCGCCGCACATCCTCGTCGGCGATCGCGAGCAATTGCGCGCGCTGCTCGTCGGTGCCGACACGACCGAGTCCCTCGATCGCCGATCGCACCGAGGCGATCGGGTTCTTGAGTTCGTGTGTCACGTCGGCGGCGAAATGCTCGCCGGCGTCGATGCGTTCGCGCAGCGCCTGCGTCATGTCGCTGAGCGCGCGTGCCAGCGTGCCGATCTCGTCGCGGCGGCTCGGCAGACGCGGCACTACGACCTCGCGGGCGCGGCCGAGGCGGACGCGCACCGCGGCGCGCGCGAGGCGGCGCAGCGGGCGCACGATCGTCCGCGCGAGGAAGAGCGACAGCAGCACCGACGCGAGCAGCACCATCGCAACGACGACCGCGAGGCGGAAGCGTTCGGCGCGCACCGTCTTGGTGATGTCGCGCGCGTTCAGCGTCATCAGCATGACCTCGGGCGTGTCGAGGTCGACGACGCGTGTCGTGCTGAGGAGTGGGGTACGTTCTGGCGCGTAGCGGAAGCGGACGGCGCCGTCGCCGCTGCGCATCGTTTCGACCACCTCGGGCCAGGCGAAGCCGGTATCGCGCGCGGGTTCGCGGAAATCGGGGTAGGACGGGGCGCCGACGATCCAGTCGATACCGCGGTCCATCGCGCGTGCTGCGTCGCGTTTCCATGGCTGAAGATCGGGATCGCGCAGCGTGTAAGTCGGCGCGCCGCGCTCGAAACTGTCGGACAGTCGTGCGCCGTCGCGGCTGTAGAATCGCAGGCGCGATGCGGTCGCGCGGGTGAACGCGTCGATCAGATGCTGGCGCTGGTCGGGGCGCGCCGCCTCCAACGCTTCGTCGAGCATCGCCATCTGGTCCTGCATCACATCAATGCGGGTGCTGTCTCTTATACACATCTCCGAGCCCACGAGACACTGAGCGATCTC
>CAUUIU010000032.1:0-15392 GCA_963545025.1 uncultured Sphingopyxis sp.
CTACACTTCTAGCTTCGTCGGCAGCGTCAGATGTGTATAAGAGACAGGTGTCGGTGTCGGCGCAAGGCTCGGCGTCAACGCCGGCTATATGAAGTTCCGCAAGAAGCAGAACTGGGTGCCCTTCTAAGCCTCGGCATCGCCAAGGGGGCGATAAGCCCGCGCTTTCGGGCGCGGGCTTTTTCTTTGCCCCGACAGGCATTCGTCGCATTTCCGCGACAGCCTAACCCGCTGTTACCAGACCTTAACCTTATGGGCGCACGATCATCCTCATGAGACGATCGGATTCCCCCGCACCGATCGAGCCCCCTTCGCGCTTGCACATTTTCCCAAGCCCGGCGGCTCTTCCGCTACCCGTGTATCGCGATTTCGTCGCCATGCTGTTCAGCATGTGGCTTCCGATATTCGGACTGGGGATCGTCTTCGTCGGAATATGCCTGCTAGTAGGCCACGAGCTCGACAGCCCCTTCCTTCTCGCCCTCGCCGCGCTCGGCGCCATCACCACCTTTCTCCGCCTGGCCACGCTTCGCGCCTATTTCCGCGCGGGTCCCGTCGGTGATTTCGCCCAGCTCAAGCGCTGGGAACGCCGTTATGCGATCGGCAACTATGCGTCGGCGATCCTTCTCGCGCTGCTCAATATCGTCGCGATATCGGCGCATTATCCGCTGCTGCATCTGATTACGGTAAGCCTGGTCTTCAGCTTTGGCGCGGGCATCGTTTCGCGGACCTCGGTTCGGCCGAAAATCTGCGTCACCAGCCTTTTGATCGCCACCGTGCCTACGATATTGGCCCTCGCGCTTCACTCTCTCGACGCCCACCCCACGCCGTTGCACGCCGAACTGTTCCTGATCGAAGCGTTCATCGTCGCGATGATCACCGCGCTCAGCCTCCAGACCGTGGTTCACCTTTATCGGTCGGCGGTCGAGCATCACACGGCGCGGCACGACATGGCAAAGCTGGCCCGAACCGACGCCCTCACCGGCCTCTCAAACCGTCTGTTGCTGCGCGAGCAGTTCCAGCTGCATACCGCGACGGCGCTGCGCGCGAAGAACCAGATCGCGCTGCATTTCCTCGATCTCGACGGCTTCAAGGCGATCAATGATCGCCATGGGCATCCCGCGGGCGATGCGCTGCTCGAACAGGTTGCGCGTCGTCTGGAGAGCATCGTACGCAGCGAGGATGTCGTATCACGGCTCGGCGGTGATGAATTCATCGTATTGCAGGTCGGCCTGCGCGACGACAGCGAAGCCGAGTTGCTGGCACGCAGGATCATCCGGGAGATCAGCAAGCCCTATCTGGTCGACGATGTGTCGATGTCGATATCGGTGAGCGTGGGAATTGCGACAGCGCCCAAGCTGGGGGTCGAGCTGGAGCGCCTTCTGGCATGCGCCGACGCCGCTCTTTACCGGGCGAAGGCAGGCGGGAAAGCGCGAGCGCTCTTCTGTATCGAAGCCGACGCGGCGATGGCCGACATGGCGGCCTGAACGCCGCTAGTCGCCGTCGAAGGCGATCAGTGTCTCACACGCCAGGCCCGCCGTTCCGAGCCGCTGCGAACCCCCGAGATCGGGCAGGTCGATTACGAACAGCGCGGCCGCAACCTCGGCACCCACGCTCTCCATCAATGCGGCGGTCGCCAGGATCGTGCCGCCTGTCGCAAGCAGATCGTCGACGAGGACAACGCGGTGCCCCGGCATCACTGCACCTTCGTGCAGTTCCAGCCGGTCAATGCCATATTCGAGTTCATAATCGACACCGATCGTGACGCCTGGCAGCTTGCCCGCCTTGCGCACAGGAACGACGCCCAACCCCATTGCCGTCGCCATCGCAGCACCGAACAGAAAGCCGCGCGCCTCGACCGCAACAATGAAATCTGGCCGATAGGCGGCGGCGCGCGCGCTCAGCCGGCGCACGCTTTCGGCGAAGCCGGCGGCGTCGCCGATCAGGGTGGTGATATCGCGGAATTGAATGCCCGGCTTCGGAAAGTCCGGGATGGTGCGGACGAGCGACGCGAGATCGAGGTCCGGTTGAGGCGGGAGGGCGATCATGCTGGCCGCCCTCCCCTAAGCGCTCAATGCTTCTTGTCGGCCCAGATGTTCCGGTACGACAGATAGGTCAGTACGGTGAAGATCAGCAGGAAGAAGAAGACGGCATAGCCTACCTGGATCCGCGTGATCAGCTTGGGCTCGGCGGTCCAGACGAGGAAAGCGCTGACGTCCGCGGCCATGCTCTTCACGTCGTTCGGCGAACCATCGGCAAAGGTCACCTGGCCCTTGGTCAACGGCGGCGCCATCGCGAGGTTGAGGTTCGCGAAATAGGGGTTGTAGTGCAGCCCCGTGCCCGGCTTCAGTTCGGCGGGCAGGTTCGCCGGCGGATTCTTGTAGCCGGTCAGCAGCGAATACACATAGTCCTTGCCGCCTTCGCGCGCCTTGGTGATCAGCGAAAGATCGGGCGGCAGCGCATTGTTGTTAGCGGCGCGCGCAGCCGTTTCATTGGCGTAGGGCGACGGGAAATAATCCGACGGCAGGCCATCGCGCGTTGCCGCTTCACCCGTGTCGGGGTTGATCGACGGCACCTGGAAACCCTTGGCGAAGGTCTTGATCTGGCCTTCGTTGTAACCAAAAGCCGCAATGTCGCGGAAGGCGACGAGATTCAGGCTGTGACAGGCCGAGCAGACCTCTTTGTACACCTGCATCCCGCGCTGCAGCTGGGCTTTGTCCCAATGCGGCAACACGATGCCGTCGCTGGCAAGCTTCAGATGCTGGGGGTGTTCGTGAAACTTGTGAGCGACATTCTCTTCATTGCTGAGCGGCGTCGTGAGAATCGCGAACACCAGTGCGGTAATGAAACCGAGACCGACGAGAAAACCGAGCGGGCGAACCATGGCTTTATCAGCTCCTATTGAAGTCCGGCGCTCAGGCCGTGGCCGCCGACGGCGCGTCGGCATGCTTGGCGAGAACCGCCTCGGTGATCGAATTGGGCATCGGCAGCGGACGTTCGATCCGCGACACGATGGGCAAGATCACCAGGAAGTGGGCGAAATAATACATGGCGCCGATCTGGCTGAGGATGACCCACGGCTGCTCGGCGGGCTGCATGCCGCACCAACCAAGCAGGAACACGTCGGCCACGAGGACCCAGAAGAAGATCCGGTACAGCGGGCGATAGTTCGACGACTTCACGGGTGAACTGTCGAGCCAGGGCAGGAAGAACAGCAGCGCGATCGATGCGAACATCGCGATGACGCCCCACAGCTTCGCGTCGATCCACAGGAAGTTGAAGGTGAAGGCCTTCAGGATCGCATAGAAGGGCAGGAAGTACCATTCGGGAACGATATGCGCCGGGGTCGAGAGCGAATTCGCCGGAATATAGTTATCGGCGTGACCCAGCATGTTCGGGCTGAAGAAGGTCAGCGCGACGAAGATCAGCAGGAAGATGCCGACGCCGAAGCCGTCCTTTGCGGTGTAATAGGGGTGGAACGGGACGGTGTCCTGTTCGTCCTTCACCTCGATGCCCGTCGGGTTCGACGAACCCGGAATGTGCAGCGCCCAGATATGCAGGATGATGACACCCGCAATCACGAACGGCAGCAGATAGTGCAGCGAGAAGAAGCGGTTGAGCGTAGCATTGTCGGGAACGAAGCCGCCGAGCAGCCACTCGCGCACCGGCTCGCCGACCAGCGGTATCGCCGAGAAGAAGCCGGTGATCACCTGCGCGCCCCAGAAGCTCATCTGGCCCCACGGCAGCACATAGCCCATGAAGGCGGTTGCCATCATCAGCAGGAAGATCACGACGCCGAGCAGCCACACCATTTCGCGCGGTGCCTTGTATGAACCGTAATAAAGGCCGCGGAAGATGTGCAGATAGACGACGATGAAGAACATGCTCGCGCCGTTCATATGCGCGTAGCGGATGAACCAGCCGGCGTTCACGTCGCGCATGATATGCTCGACCGAGTTGAACGCGACGCTCGCATTGGCGGCATAATGCATCGCGAGCACGATGCCCGTGATGATCTGAATGACCAGCGCGGCACCCGCAAGGACGCCGAAGTTCCAGAAATAGTTGAGGTTGCGCGGGACGGGGTAACCGGGACCCGTGGCGTTATAGACCAGGCGGGGGATCGGCAGCTTCTCGTCCATCCACTTCATCAGCGGATGCGTCGGCTCATAGGGTTTGGCCCAGGGAAAGCTCATCTTATCTCGCTCCTCAGCCGATCGTCACGACAGTGTCGCCGGTAAATTCATATGGCGGCACGACCAGATTCTTGGGTGCCGGGCCTTTGCGGATGCGTGCGGCGGTGTCGTAGTGCGAACCGTGGCACGGGCAGAAATAACCGCCGAAATCGCCCTTGTTCTCGCCTTCCGCAGCGCCGAGCGGCACGCAGCCGAGATGGGTGCAGACGCCCAGCGTGATCAGCCAGTTTTCCTTGCCGGGCTTGGTACGCTGGTCGATCGTTTCGGGGTCACGCAGGTCGCCGAGCGGAACCGCCTTGGCCTCCGCAATTTCCTTGGCGACGAGATTGCGGACGAACACCGGCTGCTTGCGCCAGCTGGTCTTGATCGCCTGTCCCGGCTGGATCGCCGAAATGTCGATTTCGGTCGTCGACAGCGCGAGCACGTCGGCCGAGGGGTTCATCTGGTTGAGCAGGGGCAGGACCACTGCCGTTGCGCCCACACCGGCGAAGCTGACCGCTGCGATGTTGATGAAATCGCGGCGTCGAACTCCGTCTTCGATTCCGGCGGTGTGTTCGGTTTCACTGGCCATTCGATTGCCCTTGCATGGCTGAACTGACAAATTTTCCCGGGCTGAGGGCCACCCTGCTCTACGCGCACGAAATGGCGCGCCCCGGCGGCCCCTCCGGGAATTGCGGGCCTGATAGCCGCACATCCGGGGCTTGCCAACAGGCAATTTCCGCTTCTTTGACTGTACCAAGACGCTGCGGCGAAAGCCCTCGATTATACGCGGCCGCGCGGCTATGGGCTGCCCATGGAAATCGCCCTGTTTCAGCCGGATATCGCGGGAAATGTCGGCACGATATTGCGCACCGCTGCCTGTTTCGACGTTCCGGCGCATATTATCGAGCCGTGCGGCTTTCCGTTCGGCGACGCCGCGTTGAAGCGCGCCGGGATGGACTATGCGGTGCGCGCCAACGTCCGCCGCCACCCGGGCTGGGACGCGTTCCGCCAATGGTCACTGATCGGCGGGCAGCGTACCGTGCTGCTGACGACGGCGGGCGCGACCCCTCTGTCCCGCTTCACATTCGAGCCCGGCGACATCTTGCTGTTCGGTTCCGAAAGTGCAGGCGTCCCGCATCATGTCCACGAGGCCGTGTCGGCGCAGGTCGCGATTCCGATGCAGCAGGGCTTTCGATCCTTGAATGTCGCGGTCGCGGCTGGCATCGCGCTCGCCGAAGCGCTCAGGCAAACGAAAGGCTTTCCGGCATGATTTCGCTCGATCCCCAGCAACAGACGGCTCGCACCTGGTTCGAATCGCTGCGCGACCGGATTTGCGCCGCGTTCGAGGCGATCGAGGCCGAAGCCGGCAGCGCCGCGCGTTTCGCCTACACGCCGTGGGACCGCGAAGCCGACGGGCTGGCGCCGGGCGAAGGCGGCGGCGGCGTGCGCGGTGTGATGACAGGCCAGGTCTTCGAGAAGGTCGGGGTCAATGTTTCGACCGTCGGCGGCCAGTTCGCGCCCGACTTCGCGGCGTCGATCCACGGCGCGGCGGAGGACCCCAGCTTTTTCGCGACGGGAATCAGCCTCGTCGCGCATATGGCGAATCCGCATGTGCCCGCGGTGCATATGAATACGCGCTTCCTCGCGACGACGCGGCGCTGGTTCGGTGGCGGTGCCGACCTCAATCCGCCGATCCCCTATGCCGAGGACACCGACGCCTTTCACGCACGGCTGCGCGCCGCCTGCGCGCCCTTCGGCCCCGATGTCTACGAACGTTACGCCAAATGGGCCGACGATTATTTCTATATCCCGCATCGCGGCGTCCACCGCGGCGTGGGAGGCATTTTCTATGATCATCTCGAATGCGGCGACGATGCCGAATATGACCGCAACCTCCAGCTAACGCAGGCCGTGGGCGAAGCCTTCCTTGACATTTTCCCGCAGATCGTCCGGCGCCGCATGGGTCTGCCCTTCACCGAAGCCGAGCGCGAGGAGCAGTTAATCTGGCGCGGGCGCTACGCCGAATTCAACCTCGTCTATGACCGGGGCACTTTGTTCGGGCTCAAGACCGGAGGCAATATCGACGCAATCCTGATGAGCCTGCCGCCGCTCGCCAAGTGGAGCTGAAACAAAAGAGGGCACCCCGTTTCCGGAGCGCCCTCTTTTGCAAGCCCGTTGCCGATCAGGCGAACACGTCGGACTGGCTCTGTCCACCGAGCGCGCGATAGATTCCGGCAGGAATGGCCACCTGCAGATAGGCCATCGGTATGCTGAGCAGCAGCGCGCCGATGATGATCGCGACGAACGAACCACCGCTCGGTTCCGCGCCGCTGGCGAAGACCGATACCCCGACGATCATTCCCAAAATCAGGAAGAGCACAAAAAAGGCGAGGCCGATCAGAAGGAAATAGCCGAAGATTTTCCACTGCGAGACCGACGTCATGCGCCACGATTCGCCAAGGCCCATCAGGACATTGAAGCTGCGCCGGTCAGCCATGATCGGCCCCATGCAGCAAAAGCGGGCACCGAGCCAGACGATGAAGAACAGGAACAGCGGGATAAACAGCAGCATAAGCAACCCGGTGCCCGCCGTTGCGGCCTCGCTCGGCTGGCCGCCCATCAACATCGGCGCGAAAGCGCTGCCGAAAACGAGGAAAGCGAACAGGCCGAGGACAATCACTACGACGAAGGCGAGCAACAGCACCGGCAGCGCCGCGATGAGACCGTAGCCAATCGCCCCACCTAGCGGTTCGGCGCCGTTGGTGAAGCCGATGCGCCAAGAAGCGAAATAGCTGCCGGTCTGGAGCACATAGTTGATGAGGCTGGCCAAGATGGCGAGCGCACCCATTGCTGCAAAGCCGCCGGCGGCTGCCAATGCCATCGGGTCGCTCATCATCGCGCCGCCGCCGATCGCGAATTGCAAGACCAGCGGGACTACAATGCCGATGCCGATCAATATGATCGCATGATTTGCGCCCTGCCCCGCGAAAAAGCTGGTCGCATAAGACCAAGCCTGACTGATGCTAATCCGATTCATCGTTTCCCCCTTCGCTTGCTAGTCTTGGATGTTTCCCGTTCTCCCAAATCAGGAAAAGACATCGCCGCCACCCGACATCGCGAGCTGGCGATAGGCAGCGGCAGAAATCGCGATCGAGAGCAGGCTGCCAATGGCACCGATACCGGCCTCGACTACGCCGCCCAGCATCTTGCCGAACCCCGCCTCGCCGCCGGCGACAATCCCGACGATGCCGCCGACCACTATCAGCACGATGAAGACGACCAGCATCACCAGGAACAGAAAAAAGAAAATAGCCCAGCCGTTATCTTTGGTAAGCTTCCAGCTGGTTCCGATGATTTCGAGCGGGTTGTAGAGGCCGCGGTCGGCAGCGACCGGCGCAACAAGCGCGAGGCGGCCGATCAAATAGAGGCCGGGAATGATAAACAGCAGGATGCCGACACCCATCATCAAGCCGGTGAGTATCTGAACGCCGATCATCGTCGGGAGCAGCATCAGCCCAAAGGTCAATCCCTCACCGACGCTCACCCCGGTTCGCGAAAGCCAGAGCCGCAGGATCGCAATAGTTCCGACAATCGCGAACAGCCCGACACCCACCTGATACGGCAGCATCTCCCATATATTCGCGCGAAAGGTCGCGATGACCTGCTCGACGCTTGCGCCCGCTGCGGGTTCAATCGCCGCCGGACCGAACCATGCGACGGCCAGCGCAGGCAGGAAAAGAAACACCGCGGCGATCGTTCCGGTCAGCGCGCTGTGCGACTTGAGGAGCGCCAGACTATCGTCCCAAGCGGCGCCCATGTCGAATTTGGCCATTTGTACCCCGTTGTTATATTAGCCGACGTCGGGGAAACTGACGATGTTATGCCCGTCTGTCCAGTCCCGTCTCCAATTGGCACGGCACCCTTGCGTGATCGGCCGCAAGGGGCCAGATAGCCGGCGCGATGAGCAGCCTCCCTCCCCCCGAATGGATCGTCTCGCCCGGCCTCACCGATTATGCGGCGGCGCTGGCCGATATGGAGACGCGCGCCGCCGCGATCTACGCGGGCGAAGGCGTCGAACGCATCTGGCTGATCGAGCATCCGCCACTCTATACCGCCGGCACCAGCGCCGATCCCGCCGAATTGCTCGACCCGCGTTTTCCCGTCTTCGATGCCGGACGCGGCGGACGATACACCTATCACGGGCCCGGCCAGCGTGTCGGTTATGTGCAGTTGAACCTCGCGCAGCGCGGTCGCGATGTGCGCGCCTATGTGTCCGCGCTCGAGGGTTGGGTCATCGACGCGCTGGCCGAACTGGGCGTCGCGGCTCGGCGAGCCGACGGACGCATCGGCATCTGGACCGATGACGCGCAAGGCCGCGAAGCGAAGATCGGGGCGATCGGCGTGCGCGTGAAGCGATGGGTGACGATGCACGGCTTTTCGTTGAACGTCGCGCCCGACCTCGCACATTTCGCCGGCATCGTCCCCTGCGGCATCGCCGAATTCCCGGTCACCAGCCTCGCCGCGCTCGGCAAGCAGGCAAGCTTTGCCGACGTCGATGCGGCGCTGGCCGCCACGCGCCCCGGCTTTCTCGACAAGCTTCGGGTGGGCGGCTAGGAACGACGCATGATCCGCATCCTGCTCACCTCCACCTTCCTTCTCGCGCTCTCGGCCTGCGGCGGCGATCCGCAAGGAACATCGACGACCAAGCTCGATGCGGTCGAGGTCCAGCCCGGAACGATCAGCGATTCGATGATCATCCTCGACGATGCGAGCGGCGACGGCACTGCTGTCGACAACAGTGTTCCCGGCGATGAGACCAAGGGCGAGGCGAAGAAGCCCGAAGACGACAGCCCGGCCGAAGAGACCGATGACGAAAGCGCCGACGCGGACAATCCCGAAGCGGTCGAGGTTCCGGCGGGCGGTGCCAAGAAGGCTGCGACATCGGATACGCCCGCGAAGAAGAGCGAGTAGAGGCTAGCGCAGCCCCAGGCTCTTGTGCGTCTGGAGCGACAGGCGCCAGCGCGGGTCCTCCATCACCAGATCGATGCACGCCTGCACATTGGCCGCGGCGTGGGGATCATCGAGCGGCTGGATCAGCCGGTGCGCGAAATCAAGCTCCGCCAAGGTCGCGACATCGCTTCCCGGCTGCGGCCAGACAAGCTTCAACTCGTCGCCTCTCCGCTGGACGAGTTCGCTGCCCGCCTTGGGGCTGACGCAGATCCAGTCGACGCTACGCGGAACGGCGAAGGTGCCGTTGGTTTCAATCGCGATGGTGAAACCCTCGGTATGGAGCGCGTCGATCAGCGCATCATCGACCTGCAGCATCGGCTCGCCGCCAGTGAGCACGACATAGCGGTCGGCTTTGCCCTCGCCCCAGCTCCCGGCGATCGCCCCCGCCAGCGCAACCGCGTCCCTATACTTGCCGCCCAGCGTCCCGTCGGTGCCGACGAAATCGGTGTCACAGAACTGGCAGACCGCCTTGGCGCGATCCTTCTCGCGCCCCGTCCAGAGGTTGCAGCCCGAAAAACGGCAAAAGACCGCGCGGCGGCCCGCTTGCGCACCCTCGCCCTGCAGAGTGAGGAAGATTTCCTTGACCGCATAGGCCATGCGTCAGGCCCGGACGGCGTAGCGCGTGGGATCGGCAAGGCCCGCGTCGGCGAAGCCCTTGCTGCGCAGGCGGCAACTATCGCACAGGCCGCAGTGCAGACCATCGGGCGTCGGGTCATAGCAGGACCAGCTTTCGCCCGCGTCCATGCCCAGCCGCGCCGCCTCGGCCGAGATATCGGCCTTGGTCATATGTTGCAGCGGCGCGTGGATGCGGAATTCGACACCCTTGTCGCCATCGCGGGTCGCAAGGCGCGCAAGATCCTCGAACCCGGCGATGAATTCGGGGCGGCAGTCGGGATAGCCCGAATAATCGAGCGCGTTGACCCCGATCACGATGTCCTTCGCTTGCCGTGCCTCGGCAAGGCCCAGCGTCAGCGACAGGAAGATCAGGTTACGCGCCGGGACATAGGTGACCGGAACATCCTCGCTCACGCCATCCTTCGGCACGTCGATATCGGCGGTCAGCGCCGACCCGCCAAAGCGGCGGAGGTCGAGCGGCAATATGATATGCTCGGCGGCACCGACGGTCTTCGCGATACGCGCCGCCGATTCCAGTTCGACCCGGTGACGCTGGTTATAGTCGATCGTCAGCGCGACGATACGCGCACCCGCTTCGCGCGCGAGGCCCGCGCACACCATCGAGTCGAGCCCGCCCGACAAAAGGACGATCAGAGTTTTTCCGGCAAGATCTTGCATCGGCGCCAGATAGGCCCGCGCGAAACGGGGCGCAAGGGCGCGCTTGCTGCGGCGCTATCCAAAGAAAATGGGCCGCGCGGCGCAAGCTGCACGGCCCAGTTCGGCATAAAGCCGTTAGGGAGAAGAAACGCACATCGGTGCGTCGCATTCCCTGATTAGCTGTCCTTGGTTAATATCGCGTTACGCGACCGGGTCAGCATCCGCCGGTGCGGCGCCCCTCGATCGCCTGCGAAAACGGCCGCCCGTCCGCGATGCCCTGTGTATCGATCTGGACCAAGCGATTGGTCTCGCTGCGGATCGTCGTGCGCCCATGCCCGGCGCCCGGACAGGTGTAATGGACCGTAACCGAGGTCGGCGTGTCCTCGATGATATAGCGTGAGCAGTTGGTACGCGGATGATGGATCTGGATCATGCGCCGCGCGTCGCCGAGGCACAATGACTGCGACGCTTGGGTCGATCCGCGCTCCTGCAGTTGCCAAATGCCCTTTTCCAGCTTGTCGAGCATCCCGAGCGACGGTGCCTGTGCGGGTACAGCGGACGCTCCGGCGAGAGCGCACGCGGTCAGGGACAATCGCAGCAAGGGGGAGAAGATCGCCATTTTCACCTTATCCATTGGCTGTCCGCAAGCGGACGAAATTGCGACCCCGTTTCAGGGTAGTTAGCAAGCCGGGATAATGATTTCAACCGCTGGGCGCTGAATTGCCTCGCTTCGCCGATGACGGAGCATAGGAGATATCAGCGATGGGCGGCGATTTCTTCGAGCGGGATGGGGAAGAGGCGCGAGCAAAAAGCGCAATCGACCACGATGTTCCCCTTGTCATCAGCCATATCCTGTCGCTCGGTTTCGGGGAATTGTGCCAGCACGCCGGCGAAATAATCATTGCTGCATCGACAGCCGCGCGAAACGAACACGCCGGGCTCGACCCGGACTTCGTCCTCGTGAAACAGCCGCCAGGCCAGCGTCTCAAGCGAATGGGCGGGATCGGTCAGTTCTTCCGGCTTCAGCGTCGCCGCAATCGTGCGCGCATGGGCCCACTCCGGCAGGTCATGCCGAACGTGCAGCCGGTCGCGACCAACTTCACCCTCGGGGAGATGCTGAAGCAGCAGACCGCCCGCGACGCAGCCGGCCTCCGCATCGTGGCGCGCCGCAAGCTTGATCAGGCTTGGGATCTGTTCCGATTGTTCGAAATAATGTTCGGCGGCGTCGCCGATCGACGATCCTTCGAGCGGAACGATGCCCTGATAGCGCTCGCTGGTCGCTTCCTGATCAAAGGTGATCGCCAAAAACCCTTCGCCGAACAGCGCGAACAGCGTCGGGTCCGGGCCAACCTCCGCCAGCCGCTCGGCATCGAACTTCAGGTAACCGCGCAATTCGCCGCCGCGATAGTCGCAAACGAGCAACTCGATTGGTCCGCCGCCGGTCTGCGCCTGCAGCGTCATCTGGCCGCCGTCGGCCTTCAGCGTCGACCCGAGCAGCACCGTAAGCACCAGCGCCTCGGCAAGCAGCTTTTCCGCAACCGGCGGATAGCTGTGCGCGCCAAGGATCGTATTGAGTGTCGGCCCGAGCCGCACCAGCCGCCCGCGGACATGCCGTTCGGCAATGGTGAAGACCAAGGGCTGGTCGAACCAGGTTTCGATCGTGTCGCTCACAGTTTTTCCAATGCCCATAGCAGGACCGATTTCTGCGCGTGGACGCGATTCTCGGCCTCGTCCCAGACGCGCGACTGCGGGCCGTCGATCACCGCGTCGACGACTTCCTCGCCGCGATGCGCGGGGAGGCAGTGGAGGAAGAGCGCATCGCTCTTAGCCGCACCCATCAGCCGTTCGTCGACCTGATAGGGTGCCATCGCGGCGAGCTTGTTGTGCGCGTGATCCTGCCCCATCGACACCCAGGTGTCGGTGACGACCAGGTCGGCCCCGGCAACCGCTTCGCGCGCGTCACGGACGATGTCGATGCGGGCCCCTTTTGCGCGTGCGGCTTCGACGAATCCTGCGTCGGGTTCATAACCCTGCGGACAGCCGGCTCGGACGTTGAAGCCGAACAGTCCCGCGGCCTCGATCAGCGAGGCGAGGACATTGTTGCCGTCGCCCAGCCACGCGAGTTCGAGCCCCGGCAGCGCCTTGCCCTGCTCGACGATCGTCAGCAGGTCGGCGACGATCTGGCACGGATGCGACAGGTCGGTCAGCCCGTTGATCACGGGGACCGACGCATGCGCCGCCAGTTCCTCGATCTTTGCATGGTCGTCAGTGCGGATCATGATCGCATCGGCATAACGCGACAAAACGCGCGCGGTGTCGGCGACCGTCTCGCCGCGGCCGAGCTGGGTCACGCCGGCATCCATGATCATCGACGTTCCGCCGAGCTGGCGGATCGCGATATCGAACGAGGCGCGGGTGCGCGTCGAATTCTTCTCGAATATCATCGCCAGCACGTGCCCCGCGAGCGGCGCGTCGGCGTCGGGCTTCGCTTTCGGCCAACGCGCCCGCGCCGCCTTGCGATCGATCGCGTCGGCAAGCATCGCCCCAATCGCGTCCCCGCCCGCATCGGACAGGTTCAGGAAGTGCCGCATCATGCCCTCCGTTCTACACGAACGGACAACATCAGGACTCGGGCGGCGTATAGCTCGCCGCGCCCGCTGACAATTTCTCGATGCACTCGTCGATGTGGCCCTGCTCAATGTTGAGCGGCGGCAGAATGCGAATGACATTGTCGCCCGCAGCCACCGTCAATAGCCCGTGATTGTCGCGGAGATGCGCAACGAAGGCGCGGCTGTCGCTCTTCATCTTGACGCCCAGCATCAGCCCCATGCCGCGCACACTCTCGAACAGATTGTCGTGGTTCGGGATCAGTTGCTCGAGCGCACCGCGCAGGCGGTCGCCGGTGGCCTTGACGCCTTCGAGAAAGCCGTCCTCCAGCACGACGTCAAGCACCGCCTGTCCCGCCGCCATCGCGAGCGGGTTGCCGCCATAGGTCGAACCATGGGTGCCGATGACCATGCCGCGCGCGGCTTTTTCGGTCGCAAGGCACGCGCCCATCGGGAAACCGCCGCCGATGCCCTTGGCGCTTGCAAGGATGTCGGGGGTCACGCCAAACTCTTCATAGGCGTAAAGCGAGCCCGTGCGCGCAACGCCGCACTGGACCTCGTCGAAGATCAGCATCAGGTCGCGCTTGTCGCAGATGTCGCGCAGCCCCTGAAGGAACGGCTGCGACGCGGGACGAATGCCGCCCTCGCCCTGCACCGGTTCGATCAGGAAACCTGCGGTGTTGTCGTCGACCAGATCGAGCGCGGCGTTGAGGTCGTCGAACGGCGCATAGGCAAAACCGGGAAGCAGCGGGTCGAACCCCTTGCGCAGCTTTTCCTGATTGGTTGCCGAGATCGTGCCGAGCGTGCGGCCGTGGAAGGCGTTGTTGAAGGTAATCAGATTATGCTTTTCAGCATTACCGGCGCTCGAGTGATAAGCACGCGCGGTCTTGATCGAACATTCGACCGCTTCGGCGCCCGAATTGGTGAAAAAGACGGTGTCGGCAAATGTATTTTCGACAAGGCGCGACGCATAGGCTTCGCCCTGCGGGCTTCCGTACAGGTTCGACACGTGCATCAGCGTCGCGGCCTGGTCCTGGATCGCCTTGGTGAGATGCGGATGGCCGTGGCCGAGCAGGTTCACCGCGATGCCACTTGCGAAGTCGAGATAACGCTCGCCTCGCTCGCCGATCAGATAGGCGCCCTCGCCGCGGACCGGACGCACACCGCACCGGGGGTAAACGGGCATCAGCGGCGTGATCGACATGGCGGGCACCTTTCAGTTCAGGCAAAGTAAAAAGGCGACCCCATGCGGGCCGCCCTTGGTCGGGCCGCCCCTATACTGCCGCTGCCGGAGCCGCGTCAACATGGGCGGTACGGCGCAACCAAGGCGGCGGCGCGGCGTTCGCTCGAATATGCACCGCGCGCTTATCCTCCCGCTGCTGCCGCTGGCGCTTGCCGGATGCGATATGCTGCCCAGCGATGCGTCGGGCACGACCGAACGGATCGAACGCAATGGGGCAATGCGCGTGGCCGTGCTGCCGGGAACGCCCGATGCCGCGCCTGCGCTAGCCATGCTGCGGGCCTATGCTGCGCAGCATTGCGCACATATGGTGATGGTGACGGTTCACGGCGAACATGCGCTGCACCGGCTGGAGGATGGCAAGGTCGACGCCGTCGTCGGCCATTTCGCCAAAGCGTCGCCGTGGATGGCGGATATCTCGCTGTCGAAAGCGGTCGGGCGCGCAGAGCCGGAGGACAGCAAGCAACCCGTGCTGCGTATCGCGCGGCGGAATGGCGAGAATGCGCTTATCTTCGCGACCGATCGCGCCATTGCCGAGCGCGCGCGATGAGCCCGCACAGCGGTATTCCGCGCGCGATCGCCGCTGACGTCCGACATGGCGAGCTGCTCGAATATTGGACGCTCGGCTGGATGGCGAGCGTGGTGCTCGTCATGTGGCCGGTGATGGGCGCGAGCCAGGCGATGAAGGCGGCGGTGATCGAGGATTTGCTCAGCCTCATCCCCGCTATTGTCTTCCTGCTCTCGACGCATTGGGAGCGCCGCCGGCCGAACCGGCGCTTTCCCTTCGGCTATCGCCGCGCGAACAGCCTTGCATTCCTGGTCGCCGCGACCGCACTGCTCTCGGTCGGCGGTTTTCTTGCTTATGAGAGCGTGACGACGCTGCTGCGGCAGGACCATCCGAGCGTCGGCGGCATCACGCTGTTCGGCCACACGATCTGGCTCGGCTGGCTGATGCTCGCCGCGCTCGCCTATTCGGTCGTTCCGCCGATGATCCTCGGACGGCGCAAGCAGCCGGTGGCGGAGCGGATCAAGGACAAGGTGCTCCACCTGTCTCTTATACACATCTCCGAGCCCACGAGACACTGAGCGATC
>CAUUIU010000033.1:0-15378 GCA_963545025.1 uncultured Sphingopyxis sp.
TCTACACTTCTAGCTTCGTCGGCAGCGTCAGATGTGTATAAGAGACAGTCGACGAACTGGCTGATCTGGTAGATGCCTGCGCCGAAGGTCGCGGGCAGGATCAGCAGGCCGAGCCGCTTCACCTCGGGGGTGAATTTCGGGAAGCGCCAGTGGAGCCTCAGTCCCGCGCGGCGCACCGCCCACCAGAGATAGGCGAGCTGGACTACGCCCGCGAGGCTGACCGCCACCGCGAGCGCCTCGGCGACGATGCGGTCGTCGCCGCCGGGGCCGCGCAGCCACCAGCCGGTGACGATCCCGCCGATCAGCACGATGTTGAGCAGCACCGGCGCAAAGGCGCCGGGCGCGAAGCGCGAGCGCGCGTTGAGCAGGCCCGACAGCATCGCGACAAGGCTGACGAGCGCGAGATAGGGAAAGGTGACGCGGCTCAGGAAGACGGCGAAGTCGAACTTGCCGGGGATCTCCTGAAAATCGCGCGCGAGAAGCCACACGATCCCCGGCATCGCGATCATCATCACGCCCGAAAAGGCAAGCAGCACCCAAAGGAAGACCGAGAGCACATCGTCGGCGAATTTCGCCGCGGCCTCCTCACCCCCATCCCCATGAAGCGCGCGGCTATACATGGGCACGAAAGCGACCGAGAAGGCACCCTCGGCAAAGAGGCGCCGGAAGGTGTTGGGCAGAGTGAAGGCGAGCTGGAACGCGTCGGCGGCGAGCCCCGCGCCGAGCACACGGGCGAGCAGCATGTCGCGCGCGAAACCGAAGATGCGGCTGACCATGGTCAGCCCGCCGATCGTCCCCACGCTTTTGACAAGGCTGCTCATAAGGTCAGCCCGCCCCCGGAGACAGGCTTAGGCTTCGCCGACCGGCGCTGCGATATCGGCCTGGCCCTGTGCCTGCGCCGCGTCGACCTGCTGCATGAACAGGCCGCGGAAATCGATCGGTTCGAGCAGCAGCGGCGGGAAACCGCCGTCGCGCACGGTGTCGGCGACGATGCGACGCGCGAAGGGGAACAGCATGTGCGGCGCTTCGGCGAGGAAGAAGGGCTGGAGCTGGTCTTCGGGCACGTTGCGGACGCCGAACAGCCCGGCATATTGCAGCTCTACGACAAAGGCGGTGCCTTCGTCGGCCTTGGATGAGACGTCGATCTTCAGCGTCACTTCGAACAGATTCTCGCCGACGCCGTCCGCACCAATGTTGAACTGGACGTCGATCTGCGGCGCCGACTGCCACTGGTACACGGCCGGCGCGCTCGGATTCTCGAACGAGAGATCCTTCACATATTGCGAGATCAGGCCGATCGCCGGGCTCGTGTCCTCGCCGTTCGGCTGCGGGGCGGGGTTGAGGTCGCTGCTGGTCTCGTCAGCCATGATGCAAGTGCTTTCGTTGAAATGACAGGGTGATCCGATCCGCAGGATTTGCCTGCGGCGGACGGTTGTCGCGCGCTTAGCAGCGGCGCGCGGCGAGCACAATGGGGGCCCATATCAACCCGCGAAGGGGTGAAACGTTGACCCGGTGCGCGGCTGCGGCCATGGTGATTTGAAACATGGGCGGTGATCGCCTATGTATTGCCTTTGGTTTTCCATTGCCCGTATCGGACTCTTGCCCGTGACTTCTTTTGCTATCGTCCTGCTCGCCATGATCGCCGCCTTCCTCGGCATGCGGCTCTATTCGGTGCTCGGCAAGCGCACGGGCCATGAACAGGAGCCCGTTCCGCCGCGCCGCGACGAACCGCGCGCCGTTCCCGCACCGGTGCGGATCGACGAAAGCGACGCGCCGCCGGCGCCGCAGGGCGCCGCCGCCGACAGTTCGGGCCTCGTCTATGAACCCGCCGCCGAAATCGGCCTTCGCCAGCTGCTCGCGACCGATCGTCACTTCGATGCCGGCCGTTTCATGGAAGGCGCCGAAGCCGCTTATCGTATGATCCTCGAGGCCTATTGGGCGGGCGACCGCGACACGCTGCGCGACCTGTGCGACGACGACAGTTATGAAGCCTTCGCTGATGCGATCTCAGCGCGCGAGAAGCGCGGCGAGACACTCGACAACCGTATCGTTCGGGTCGATTCGGCCAAGATCACGGCTGTCGAGGTAAATCGCAACGAAGCGCGCATTACCGTGCGCTATCAGGCTGACATCAGCGCGATCACGCGCGATGCCGAGGGCAAGGTGATCGCCGGGTCGATGAGCGACGCGGCGCAGACCGACGATTTGTGGAGCTTCCGCCGCGCGATCGGCAGCAACGACCCCAACTGGCTGCTCGACGAAGCCGAAACCGCCTGATCGCATGCGGGGGGCTCGCACGATAGGGGCGCCGCGGGCGCGCGCTTTCGGATTCGCGTGCCTCGCCATCCTGCCGCTTGTTTCGGGTTGTGCATCGGTCATTCCCGATGCCAGCGGACGCCCAGGCGTCAATCCGCCCGTGGTGGCCAAGCCGATGACGGGACCCCCCGTCTATCAGCCTCGTCCTTCGGAAACCGGGACCGTCGCCGCGCGGCCGATCCCGGCGACCCCCAATCCGCCGCTTGTCGCGCCGCCCGTTCCTACGGGCGCGACGACCGCTGCGACAAGCGGCGTGATCGCGGGACCCGAATTCAACGAGCTCGGGGTCTCGGCCGAGCAGGCAACCGCGGCGCTCAAGGCGTTCCGGCTGAGTTGCCCCTCGGTGCAGCGCCGCGCCGATGCCAGCGGCTTGACCCAGAACGCCGAATGGACCGAAAGTTGCACCGCGGCGAAAGACTGGGCCGACCGCGACGCGACCAATTTCTTCAGCCGCTATTTCGGCACTGTGCAGGTGGGAGCCGGCACCGCCTTCGTCACCGGCTATTACGAGCCTGAAATCGCCGCCTCGCGTACCAAGAGCGCCGGCTATGACGTGCCCATCTATCGCCGGCCGCCCGACTTGGTCGATGTCGACCTCGGGCAGTTTTCGGACGATTTGAAGGGCAAGAAGATCCGCGGCCGCGTCGAGGGCAGCAGTTTCGTGCGCTATCATGATCGCGCGGCGATCGAACGCGGCGCGCTCGCTGGGCGCGGGCTCGAAATCGCCTATGCCGCCGACGCCGCCGAATTCTTTTTCCTGCAGATCCAAGGCTCGGGACGCCTGCGCCTGCCCGAAGGGCAGATCATGCGCATCGGCTATGATACCCAAAACGGTCGCGATTATGTCGGCATCGGCAAGCTGCTTGTCGATCGGGGCGAACTCAAGAGCGGCCAGACGTCGATGCAGGGCATTCTCGACTATCTGCGCGCCGACCCGGTCCGCGGAGCGGCGGTGATGAATGAGAATCCCAGCTGGGTATTCTTTCGCGAGCTGACCGGCGCGGGGCCGCTCGGCGCACTCGGGGTGCCGGTAACCGGCCGCGCGAGCGTCGCGACCGATCCCAAATATGTGCCGCTAGGCGCGCCCGTCTTTCTCTCGCTCGACCGTGCCGAACCCAATGGGCTCTGGATCGCACAGGACACCGGCGGGGCGATCAAGGGCGCCAACCGTTTCGACAGCTTCTGGGGCGCGGGCGATGACGCGCGCGCGATCGCCGGCGGCATGGCGGCGCGCGGATCGGCGCTGATCCTGCTGCCGCGGGCCAGCGTCGCGCGGCTCACCGTCCGGCCCTGAGGCCCGCCATGGTGCGGCGCCTCGATCCCGATGAAGCCGCGCTGTGGAAAAAGGTCGCGGCGACGGTAAAGCCGCTTCCCAAAACGCCGCCACCGCTCGCGCCGAAAGCGCCGCCGGCGGTGCGACCGCCCAAGCCGGCGCCGCGCAGCGTCGCAGCTCCGGCAGCGGCCCCGCGCACACCCGCCTCACTGCCGCCGCGCCGGACCCACGCCCGCGCGACGCTCGACGGCCATTGGGACCGGCGGCTGCGCAAAGGGCTGGTGCGACCCGATATGAGCGTCGACCTACACGGCCACAGCCTCGCCTCGGCGCAGGCGCTGCTCGACGATGTCATTAGCCGCGCTTTGCTACGCGGCGCGCGCGTGCTGCTGGTCGTTGCCGGAAGGCTGCGTCCGGGCGCCGACCGCCTGCCGATGATGCATGGCGACCCGCGCCCGCGCGGCGCGATCCGCGCCTCGTTGCCCGACTGGCTCGCGGTTTCGCCTTATGCCGATCAGATCGTCGCACTGCGCCCCGCGCATATCAGCCATGGCGGCGCGGGCGCGGTCTATGTGATCCTGCGGCGAAGCCGCGAGGATTAAAGAAAAACGCGCATCAATATGCCGCGATAAATGTCGGTCAGGCGGCGCAGGTCGTCGACCCCCACCGCTTCGTCGAGCTTGTGCATCGTCGCGTTGGTCAGCCCGAATTCGACCACGGGACAGAGCGCGTGGAGGAAGCGCGCGTCCGAGGTGCCGCCGGTGGTTGACATTTCGGGCGTCAGGTCGGTTTCAGCGTGGATTGCCTCGGCAACCAGCCCCGACAGATCGCCCGGCGGGGTGAGGAAGGCTTCGCCCGAAATCTTGCCCAGCACTTTTGCCCGCGGCTCGACGTCATGCGCCAGCCGTTCGACCATCGCGACCAAGTCGGCGCCGCGGTGGCGGTCGTTGAAACGGATCGACAGGCGCGCGCGCGCCGATGCGGGGATGACGTTGGTTGCGCCGTTACCGACCTCGACATCGGTGAATTCGATGTTCGACGGCTGGAACCAGTCGGTGCCCGAATCGAGGTCGACGGCGTCAATCGCGGCGAGGATGCGCACGAGCTTGGGGATCGGATTGTCGGCGAGATGCGGATAGGCGACATGGCCCTGTGTCCCCGGGACGTCGATCCAGATATTGACCGACCCGCGCCGCCCGATCTTCACCATGTCGCCGAGCCGGTTCACCGAGGTGGGTTCGCCGACGACGATCATGTCGGGGCGGATGCCGCGCCCCTCCATATGCTCCATCAGTGCGCGGGTGCCGAAGATTGCCGGGCCTTCCTCATCGCCGGTGATGATGAGGCTGATCGTTCCCGCCTCGACCGGCGTCGCCGCCGCCGCCGCTACGAAGGCGGCGATCGCGCCCTTCATGTCGACCGCGCCGCGCCCGTAGAGCAGGTCGCCGCGAATTTCCGGCGTGAAGGCGTCGCCCGTCCAGCCAATACCCGGCGGCACGACGTCGAGATGGCCAGCGAAACCGAAATGCTTCGGACCCTTGCCCGTCCGTACCGCGAGCAGGTTTTCGACCGGGCCATCGGGCTCTATGCCGTCGATAAAGCGTTCGACGGTGAAGCCCAGCGGCGTCAGCGCCGCCTCGAGCACGTCGAACACGGCGCCGGTGGCGGGCGAGATGCTCGGCGCGGCGATCAGCGCCTCGGCAAGCGTGACGGGGTCGATAACGCGGGTCATGCCCCCTCCCTTACCCGCAGCGGCCACAGCAAGTCGAGGCTTTGCATCAAGGCGCGCTTATGCGAAACAAAGAAGGAACAAAGCTAAGAGGACTGCTATGCCCAAGCTCGATCTCGACACCATTCCGCAAACCAACACGACGGGCTATCCCGCGCCCTATGATGCGCCCGTTCACGGCCGCTGGTACCGCCGCCTGGCCCCGCCCACCGGGATCAGCGATTTCGCGGCGAGCCATGTCGTGCTGAAACCCGGCGCCTGGTCGTCGCAGCGTCACTGGCATGATGGCGAAGACGAGATGCTGGTGATGATATCGGGCGAGGCGGTGCTGATCGAAGACGCTGGCCGCTGGCTGATGCGGCCGGGCGACATCGCGGTGTGGCCCAAGGGGAGCACCAACGGGCATCATCTGGTAAACGAATCGGACGCCGACTGCATCTTCGTCGCCTTGGGCGGCGGTAAGAAATATGATACCGGCGGTGGCTATTCGGACATCGACATGCTGTTCACGCCCGACGGCTATTTTCACAAGGACGGCACGCCCTATCCGGCAAAAAGGATTCCCTAGCGGATCAGCGGCATTTTCCCTCAAACGGCACGACCAGAGCGGCATCGGCATCGAAGATCGATCGCCACGGGATTGTCTTATATCCATGGAGGTTGCCAAAATTGTCCGGGTCGGCGCGCGTAGGCCCGGCGCCCGCCAGGATCTGGTCGCCAGTCGTGCGTTGGTCGCCATCGGCATCGATCAACACATAACCGAGCGAGTTTTCGCCCTTCGACGCCTCGGGCCGCAGCCGCTGCATCATATAGACGCCGGCACCGCTCTTCTTCGTATCTTCCGGAATGGGCGGCATCAGCGGGTCGGTTGCCGACGGGTCGAGCACAGGCTCGCCGTTGACATAGACTTCGCGCAATTGTCCCGACGCGGCATAGTCGGCGCTGATGTTCCAGCGCCAGACGTAGAGCTGGCACAGGTTGATGTCATAGATATATTTTTCGCTGCCCGGCGAAACCGGATGGGCGATCAGCGTCGCACCGCCTTCGGTGACGAAGATGCGTCGCATTTCATCCTTCGTGCCGCCCTTTCCCAATTTGCGACGAATAAGGTCGCGCATGTCGTCGAGCGAAACGACCGATTCGAAGCGAAATGCGGTCTGCTCGCCGGCGCATGCCGGAACGGCGGCGCTTGCGAGGACCAAGGCTCCGAGCAGACGGAATTGCGATCGGGGCAAGATCATCTACCCCTGCGCCGGGCCTTCGAACTTTTCGATGATCCAGTCCTCGGCCTGCGCGCCGCCGATCCATTCCTGCATGCACGGGTGGCTGATCACTGACTGGCAATAGGGCAGCGCAAAGCGCGGCAGCGGGATCGAATAGGTGACGAAGCGGGTGACGACGGGTGCGAACATGATGTCGACCGCCGACCATTCGCCGAACAGATAGTCGCCCTCGCCGCCGAAGCGCGCGCGTGCCTCGGCCCAGATCTGGATGATGCGGATCACATCGGCCTGCACCTCGGGAAGCAGTTCGGCCGCGGGGTAGATGCGGCGGATGTTCATGCTGTGGTTACGGCGGAGCGCGGCGAAACTGGAGTGCATTTCGGCCGCCATAGACCGCGCCATCGCGCGTGCCGCCATATCCTCAGGCCAATAACCCTTGGTGCCGCCGGTCTTTTCGTTGAGATAGTCGATGATCGCCAGGCTGTCCCAGACGACGATATCCTCGCCGTCCCACAGGATTGGCACCTTGCCGCCCGACGGGGCGAACTCGTCGCCCTCGCGGCGGTTCGACCAGTCCTCGTCATAGAGCGGGACGGTGACTTCCTCGAACGGGAGACCGCTGTGCTTGACCGCCAGCCAGCCGCGGAGGCTCCAGCTTGAGTAGGCCTTGTTGCCGATAAACAGTTTCATGGCGTCTCCTTGCGCCCCTTCCTCAAGGGGCGCGGAGCAAAGGTCAACTCTCGACCGCTTCTAGCACTGCGGTGCGCAGTTCGGCGATGCCCATGCCCTTTTCGCTGCTCGTCACGATCACTTCGGGGTGCGCGGCGGGGTGCTTGCGGGCTTCGGCCTCGGTCGCGGCGAGGACTTCGGCCAGCGCGCTCGCCTTGACCTTGTCGGCCTTGGTGAGAACGATGCGATAGCTCACCGCCGCCGTGTCGAGCATTTCGAGCACGTCGCGGTCGACCTCCTTGATGCCGTGGCGGCTGTCGATCAGCACTAATGTGCGTTTGAGCACCGCGCGGCCGCGGAGGTAATCGTTGATCAGGAAGCGCCATTTCTTGACGACGTCCTTGGGTGCCTTGGCAAAGCCATAGCCGGGCATGTCGACGAGGCGGAACACTAGCGGTTCGCCGACATCAAAATAGTTGAGCTCCTGCGTCCGCCCCGGCGTCACCGAGGTGCGCGCGAGGCCGTTGCGGTTGGTCAGCGCGTTGAGCAGCGACGACTTGCCGACGTTCGAGCGGCCCGCGAAGGCGATTTCGGGTGTGCTCGGCGCGGGCAGATGCTGGAGAGCAGGGGCCGATTTCAGGAACGCGATCGGTCCCGAAAACAGCTTGCGCGCGCGCTCCGCCCTTTCTTCGGCGGCCGGATCGCTTTCGTTTTCGCTCACTTCGCTATGGCCGTCTTCAGCGCGGGGAACTTGCGGTACATCCACTGCTGCTGTGCGATCGACAGGATATTGTTGGTAATCCAGTAGAGCAGCAGACCCGCGGCGAAGGGCGCCATGATGAACATGAACATCCACGGCATGATCTTGAACACCTGTTGCTGCACCGGATCGGTCGCCTGCGGGTTCAGTCGGAACTGCAGCCACATGGTGATGCCGAGGATCAGCGCGAGGATGCCGATGCTGAGCAGCGACGGCGGAGTGAACTTGAGATAGCCGAAGAGGTTCAGGATCATCGCCGGATCCTGCGCCGACAGATCCTTGATCCACAGGATGAACGGCTGGTGCCGCATTTCGATCGTCAGCATCAGCACCTTGTACAGCGCATAGAAGATCGGGATCTGGATCACGATCGGCAGGCAGCCGGCGAGCGGATTGATCTTCTCGTCCTTATAGAGCTTCATCAGCTCTTGCTGCATCTTGGGCTTGTCGTCCTTGTAGCGTTCCTGCAGCGCCTTCATCTTGGGCTGGACGAGGCGCATCTGGGCCATCGAGTGGAACTGCCGCTGCGCGATCGGGAACATCAGCAGGCGGATGATCAGGGTCAGCGCCATGATCGCGACACCGAAATTGCCGACCATGCGGAACAGCCAGTCGAGCAGCTTGAAGATCGGGATTTCGAAAAAGTCGAACCAGCCCCAGTCGATCGCATGCGAAAGGCGCTCGATGCCCTGATTGTTGGTGTAATCCTCGAGAACGCTCACTTCCTTCGCGCCGGCAAAGATCCGGCTTTCCTGCGTGATCATGCGGCCGGGCGCCACCGTCACAGCGTCGCGCGTGTAGTTGGCCTCGTAAAGATCGCCGGTGTCGACGCGCAGTTCGGCCGCAACCTTGTCATTGGCGCCGGGAATGACCGCCGCGAGCCAATATTTGTCGGTAAAGCCGATCCAGCCGCCGGTGCTGTTGAAACGGACATTCTTGCCCGGCGCTTCGTCCAGGTCGTGATAATCCCAATCATAGTTGGTCTTGCCTTCGGCCTGCGCGATCGGACCGATGTGCATCGTCCAGCTGCTGACTTCATGCGGATCGGTCGGTTTGCCGAGCCGGTTGATGAAGGAATAGCTTGCGACATTGACCGGCGCAGCGCCGCCGTTGCTCACCGACTGCTTGGCGGTGATCAGATATTTGTCGTCGATGCTATATTCGATGCGGAAGGTCTGGCCGGTCGTATTCGCCCAGCTCAGCACCACGGGGGTCGCGGGCGTCAGCTTCGCGCCGTTTGCGGTCCACAGCGTGTTGGCGTTGGGCACCGCAATGCCCTGTGCGCTCCAAGCGAGAGTCGCGAAATAGGCGGCCTTGGTGTTGCCCGGAGCGAACAGCCGAACCGGCGGCGAACCCTTCTTGATCGTCTGGCGATATTTGTTGAGCGTGATGTCGTCGAGGCGTGCGCCAACGAGGTTGATCGAGCCCGAAAGGGCGGGCGTCGCAATCGGAACGCGGTTCCCCTGCGCCAGCGCGGTTTCGATCGGCACGATCGCCTGCGCGGCGGCGGGGACGGGTGCGGCGGGAGTGCCGGCGACGGTCGGGCTCTGCGGAGCAGGCGCCGTCGCCGGCGCGCCGTTCGAGCCGGCGACCGTCGTGGTCACATCGGGCTTGTTCGGCGTCGGGAAGAATTTCTCGGAGACGAAGTTCCACCCCAGCAGGATGGCAGCCGACAGCAAGATTGCCGTGATCCAGTTACGCTTGTCGTCCACGCTCGTTGGTCTCTCTTCGTTTCAATGTCGGGAAAATCGGCAGCTACGGAACAGGGTCGTAGCCATGCCCGCCCCAAGGATGGCAGCGCAATAGCCGCTTTGTCGCGATCCAGCCACCCTTGATCGCGCCATAACGTTGCAGCGCCGTGATGGCATAGGCGCTGCACGACGGCGCATAGCGGCAGGTGGGCGGAAGGACGCGCGACGGGCCCAATTGCCAGCCGCGCGCGATCAGGATCAGCAGCTTTGCGATCATAGCGTGGGGGCTTTCGGCGCCGCCAGCTTTTTCGCGGCGCGCTGCAGCGCGGTCGCGAGCTGGTCGCCAAGCTCGGCAAAGACGATGTCGTTGCCGCCGGGGCGCCCGATCAACACATGGTCGGCGCCGGCGATTCCCGATTCGGGGAGCGCGGCGCGACAGAGCGCGCGCAGCCGGCGTTTCATCCGGTTGCGGGTGACGGCGTTGCCGACCTTCTTGCTGACGGTGTAGCCGACGCCGCGCGTATCATCGCTATCGTCGCGCACGCGGACGAGCAGAACGAAGCCGGGCATGGGGAAGCGAAGGCCGCGGTTGGCGGCCAGAAATTCGCTGCGTTTTGAAAGCGTTCGCACCAGCTCAGCCGGTGCAGAGCCGGCCCTTAGGCCGACAGCTTCTTGCGGCCCTGGGCGCGGCGGTTGGCGAGAACCTTGCGGCCGCCGACAGTCGCCTTGCGGGCGCGGAAACCGTGGCGACGCTTGCGCACCAGGCGGCTCGGTTGAAAGGTACGCTTCATCGCGGTTGTCCCTAATTCTCGTCAAAGGCTCGAACAGAAAAGGGCCGCCAAACGTGGGCGGCCACTGTTGGAGGCGCGGATAAGCGAGAGTCGGCGCAAAGTCAATTGTCATCGCGGGGTTTCAACGCGGCTTTGTTAACCCCGGCTTCGAGTGTCTTGCGCTCGCGGCGCCGCGCCGCGCTGGCGCGCCGCATGATGCGGTCGGTCCAGCCGGCATAGCGCGGATGCCGCCATTTGAAACGAACATAGATGCGTTTCGCCCAGGCGCTGTTCTGGAGGCAGAGCATCAGCCCGAGGGGAAAGACGATGAGGAAGCCGGGGCCGGGAAGCGGCCCGATCAGCACTGCGACGATCATCAACACAATGCCCAGCACGAACAGCGCCAGCCGCACCTGCGCGGTCGATCGCAATCGCTGGTAGAGGCTGCGTTTCGCCATGCCTCCGATGTGGGAAGCGTCAGGCGTGTTACAAGGATAAATCAGTTGCCGCCGCCGCTTTGGCAGCGGGACCGTCAGTTGAGCGCGACGAAGCGGGCCATATCGTCGCGGGTCAGATAATTGACCTCGTCGAACGGGGTGCTGTTGGTCAGCGCGTAAAAGGCGCGCGCCTTGGCGTCGTCCATGCCCATCTCGCGGTAGTACCCCAGATATTCGGCGTGCACCGGATCGCTGGCGGGATAGTCGCGCGCTTCGAGGCCGTTTTCGTCGGCCCAGCTGTGGACGCCGAATTCGGCGTCCGAAGCGGCGCGGCGGGTGATACCGGCGAGCCAGAGCTCGACCGCACCCGACCGCACCGAACCGCCACTCGGGACGACGGTTTCCATGCCGGCCCGGCGGATTGCGCGGGCAAGGATCAGATTCGCTTCCTCGTCGAGGCTGCCCGGGCAGTCGATCATTTCGAGGCGCTTGAGGCCGGGATGCGCGGCGAGCATCGCGGCGAACTGGCGCGGGGTTGTCGAGGTGACATCGCCCGCCATCCGGACGGTCGTGCCGTCGATCACCGAAAAGGGACCGAAATGCGCCTTGGCCTGGCCGAGCGTGGCGAGCGTGGCCGACGGGGCGTAACGGCGCGTCGGGGCGAAATCGCCATCCTCGGCCAGCGCCTCGTCGTCGAGCAGCGCGTCATTTTCGTCGATCGCGTCGACGCCATTGTCGTCACCGGCATCGTCATAGGTCCAGGTCACCGTCGTGGTGGTGACGGTCATAACCTGCTGCGCGTGCGCCGGCGCGAACGCCAGCACCGCGGCGAAAGCGGCGACGACGAGCGTGCGGAAAAGGGCGGTCGGCGAAACCATGGGTCCGCCTTCGCGCGTGCGCGATAACCAAATGGCAAAGCGGCAGCGTCAGCGCGGCGTTAACCGCGATATGGGACGCCCCCCTTTTGCCTGTGCGTCAGTCGCGATCGGGCGCGCCGAGCGGGAAATAGGCGCGGTACGGCCGGGCATCCTCGACGCAGCGCGACACCGTCGGATGCGCGAGCAGGCGGGCGCGATAGGCGCGCAGATTCTCGTACGCGTCGGGAATCCGATAGACCCAGTCGGCGTAGAAAAGCGACGGCGCCGCGGCGCAATCCGCAAGGGTGAAGCCATAGGGCGTCGCCCAGCCGCCGCCCGCGAGTTCCTTGTCGAGCCAGGCATACACGGTTTCGAGCTTTGCCCGCGCGCCATCGACGATCGATTGCACATGGCCGTCGGGACCGCGGATCGCGTCGTTCACGACGTGCTGCATCTGGCCCATCACATGATGATCGAAAATGCGGTCGAAGAAGCGAACCTTCAGCGCCGCATCGAAATCCTGCGGGATCAGCCGTGGTTCGGAGACGAGATGGTCGAGATATTCGATGATGATCGACGATTCGAACCAGGGCACGCCGTCGTGGACGAGCAGCGGGAACTGCCCCACCGGCCAATGCGCCTTCAGTTCGGGGCCATGCTGCGGAAAAGCGGGATCAACCGAGCGATAGTCGAACTCGATACCCTTCTCGTAAAGCGCGATCAGCACCTTCCACGTATAGGAGGAGAAGGGGTGGCCATAATAGATCAGCATCAATTGCCATTCCTGCGCGTCAGCCAGGCGAGCGGCCAGCCAACGAAGACGATGTGGGGAAAGAGCGCGATCGCGCCCTTGACGAGGTCGGCCGGCGGGAAGGGCGATCCGAAGCGCATCGGCAGGACGACGCCGTTCATGATGACATAGAGCAGCAGCCCGTAAAGCGTGCCCGTGAGCCACCACGGCCGCGCCGTCAGTGCTGCCCAGCGCCGCGCGACGAAAAACCATGCCGCGACCATCGCGCCCATGATCGCGTAATGCGTCGCAAGGCCCGCAATATCGCCCGCGATGCCCCAACTCCGTGCGGCGTCGCCGAACGGCCCGCTCGCCACCGCGTGGAGCATCGAGGAGATCGTGCCGCCCTGCAGGACGCTCGACACCGCCGCATAGACGATGTCGAGCGTAGCGCAGAGGAGCCAGGCAAAGAGCGCGGGACTACGCCGCGCCAACGGCTTCGCCCCGCACTGCAGCTTCGATCGTCGCAATGTCGATCTTCTTCATCGTCATCATCGCTTCGAACGCGCGCTTGCCTACCGCGGGGTCAGGGTTCGCCATTGCGTCGGTCAGGACGCGCGGGGTGATCTGCCAGTTGAGGCCCCATTTGTCCTTGCACCAGCCGCACGCGCTTTCGGCGCCGCCGTTGCCGACGATCGCGTTCCACAGCCGGTCGGTCTCATCCTGGGTGTCGGTGTTGACCTGAAACGAAAAGGCCTCGGTATGCGGAAAGACCGGGCCGCCATTGAGCCCGATGCACGGCATGCCGAGGACCGTGAATTCGACCGTCAGCGCGTCGCCCTGCTTGCCGCCGGGGAAGTAGCTCGGCGCATAATGGACCTTACCAACGCTGCTATCGGCGAAGGTCGCGGCGTAGAATTTCGCGGCGTCCTCGGCATCCTTGTCGTACCAGAGGCAGAGGGTCACGGGGGTGTCGTTTGTCATTGTCTCTCTCCTTGATCGTTCGGGGTGTTCCCCCCTCTATTTTTTCGGGCCGACGAAGCCGACCGGCGCACCCTGCGGGTCGATCGCGTTCATCGCATATTCGCCGCCAGGAATTTCCATCGGTTCGTTGGTGATCGTGCCGCCGTTCGCGGCCACCGCATCGCGCGCGCGATCGATGTCGTCGACGCCGATGTAGAAATTCCACACCGGCACCGGATAGCCTTCCATCAGCGGCATCACCGCGCCGATTCCGACATCACCGCGCTGGATGAATCGATAGGCGCCGATCGGGCCCATATCCATCTCGCCCTCCTGTCCCCAGCCGAAATGCTTCCTGTAGAAGGCGACGGCGGCGTCGGGGTCGCTGGTCGCGAGTTCGTTCCAGCGCATATGCTGCGCCTCGGTGACCGAGAAGACATCGCTCTCCATGCCTTCGCTGCCCGGCGGGGGCGTCGGGTCCATGACATAGAAGGGCGCCCCCTGCGGATCGGTGACCATCGCGATGCGCCCGACCTCGATATCCATCGGTCCCATCTGCACCGTGCCGCCGTCGGCCTCGATCGCGGCGACCGCGGCATCGACATCGGCGACGTGGAGATAGCCGATCCAGATCGGCCGCGCGCCGCCCGCGATCATGTCGGCATTGAGCGCGAGCACACCGCCGGCGTTGCCGCCGTCGTCGCGGCCGATCATGCGATAATCGATCCCGCCCGCGGTCTGCAGGCCTGCCGACTCGATCGTCCAGCCGACGACTGCGCCATAAAAGGAGGCGGCGCCCGCCGGATCGGGGGTCATCAGTTCGTACCAGATGAAATTGGATGCTTCGGTCATCGTCTCTCTCCTTGATATCCTGACATGGCTTCAAGCGGCGGGGCGCGAAAGCGCATCGCGATCCACGCGGTCAGCAGGCGCCACATGAATTTGCCAGACGGGGCCGCGTAATTGGGGATGTCATCGGGCAGTTCGACCCCGGCGGGCCGGTCCTTGACCATCGTCCGCATTTCGGCGGAAGGGCGCTCGGCCGCAGGAATACGCCCGGAATAGATGCTGAGCCAATGGCCCTTGGTAAATTCGAGCGCGATCGGGGCATTGCAGCAGTCGGTCACGAAACGCCGCGTCGGCGAATCGGGGCGGAGCCGGTGCTCGCGCAGCCGGTCCGATCCCGACGTCCAGACGATGCGGTCCTTGCGCATCAGCAGATAGGGGGTGCCGCCGTCGGTGCCGAGCACCCCCGGAGCGCCGGGAAGCGCGTCGAACGCCTTCCCGGCCTCCTGACAGCTGTGGCAATAGCAGGTCGCGGCGGCGATCGGCTTGCCGCTGAGTTCCAGCGTCACCGTGCCGCAGGGGCACGACGCGGTGCGCCTTTCGCTTTCTTGCGTGCCGGTCATCGACTCTCTCCTTTCGATCCTCCCTGTCGCGAAGCGATGGGGAGGGGGACCGCCGCGAAGCGGTGGTGGAGGGGCGGCGACGGTACGCCATCGCCCCTCCGTCAGCGGCTGCGCCGCTGCCACCTCCCCATCGCTGCGCGACAGGGAGGACGGGCTAAGCTTCGACGATGGGTTTGAAGCCGCCGTAGATCATGCGTTTGCCGTCGAAGGTCGTGTCGTTAGGATCGGGCTTCATCCGCTCGTCGGTCATCATCTTTTCCCAGCCAGCCGTTCGCGCTTCCTTGTTCGGCCATTCGACCCAGCTGTAGACGACCGTCTCGCCGTCCTGCTTATGCGCGGCGCGGGCATAGTCGGTCACCTTGCCGTCGGGGACGTCATCGCCCCACGCCTCGACGACGCGGGTTGCGCCATAATCACGGAACACTTCGGACGCCTTTTGCGCCAGCGCGCGATAGGCTTCCTTGTTGCCGTCGGGCACGGGCACGACATAGCCGTCGACATAGCCGGTCTCACCCCTGTCTCTTATACACATCTGACGCTGCCGACGAAGC
>CAUUIU010000034.1:0-15311 GCA_963545025.1 uncultured Sphingopyxis sp.
AGATCGCTCAGTGTCTCGTGGGCTCGGAGATGTGTATAAGAGACAGCCCAGCCCGTGATGCCGCGCCTTGACCCAGTGCGGAAAGAAGTCACGGCCGTCGATCGCGGTTCCGAAGCCGCCATAGCTGTGCAGAAAAGGCGGCCGCCCCGCCCCGCTCGCATCGACGAAATTCTGCCCGAGCGTGAAGGCGCCGCGCGTCCCGCGCAGCAGCGCCGCCTCGTCGATGCCGATCTGGTTGTGCAGCGCCTCGATCGCCGGCAGCGTCGCATATATGTCCGCCGGCCCCGCCTCATCGGGCAACGCCACTGCGGTGACTGCAACCCCCGCCGGTGCCAACGCGCGGCGCAGCGCCGCCGCCGCCAGCCAGAGCGGCGCATCGCGGCCGACCAGGGCGACCCGCAAGCCGCTCATGCCGCGCTCGCCGCAAGGCCGGGCAAAGCGACGCCCTCGGCGGCGCAATATCTGGCGATGAATTCGGCGTGCGGCGTCATGTCGGCGGCGTTGACCGCGATCCGCGTCGCCAGATCGTCGAGCCGCGCCTGCAATTCTGCCGCCGGCATGCGATGGGTTAGCAAGCTTGCAGCCGACGGCAGGACGCCCTGCCCTTCGAGCACCGCCAGCCAGCTGTCGCGCGAGAAGAGTCCAAGCTTGTAATCGGGCGCGATCGCGCCCTCGCGAAACAGCGCCATCTTGTGCGCGAGACTATCGGGCAGCGTCATGTGCCGCACATGGTCCCACAAGGGCTCGCCCTCGCGCGCATTCGCCGTGTAGTGGAGCACAAGGAAATCGCGCGTTCGGTCGTAGTGGACCTCGAACAGCCGGTTGAATTCGGCGACCAGCCGCGGATCGACCCTTTCGCCGCGGCGCGGCATCAGCGCCGCGAGGTCGGTCGTCGCCGCCTGGATCAGGAAGATGCTCGTCGATTCGAGCGGTTCGAGAAAGCCGCTGGCAAGCCCGATCGCCACGCAATTGCCCGCCCAGCCGCTCGCCCGTCGTCCGGCCTGAAAACGCAGCAGCCGCGGTTCGAGCAGCGCCTCACCGTCGATCGCACCGAGCAAGGTGTCGTGCGCCCCATCCTCGCTGCAAAAGCGGCTCGAAAAGACATAACCGTTGCCGGTGCGATGCTGGAGCGGGATGCGCCAGATCCAGCCAGCTTTCTGCGCCGTCGAGCGCGTATAGGGCGTCAGCGGCGCGACCCCGGTGCAAGGCACTGCGAGCGCACGGTCGCACGGCAGCCATTCGCTCCAGTCGATCCACGGCACCCCCATCGTCTGCCCGAGCAACAGCGAACGAAAGCCCGAACAATCGACGAACAGGTCGCCCGCGATCCTTGCCCCTGATTCGAGCGTCACCGCCGCGACGTCGCCGGTTTCGCTATCGCGAACGACGTCGGTAACCTTGCCTTCCATGCGCCGTATCCCCCGCGCGGTCGCCCATTTGCGCAGATATTGCGCATAGAGGCCGGCATCGAAATGATAGGCATAGGCATAGGTCGAGCGGATCGATTTCGGGTCCTCGTTCGGGTGCTCGAAACCGTTGGCGCGCGCCGCCGCAACGGCGAAGCTGTAATCCTGGAGCGAACGTGTGTCGGTTCCCGCAAGCTGCGCGCGCGTCCAGGCATGCTGGAAATCGCTGCCCGCCCAGCGGTCGCCAAAGGTCCCGAACGGATGAATGTAACGCTCGCCGGGTGCTTTCCAGCCGACGAACTCGATGCCCAGCTTGAAGCTGCCCATCGTCTCGCGCATGAACTCGGCCTCGTCGATGCCGAGCATGTCGTTGAATGTCTTGATGTGCGGCAACGTTGCTTCGCCGACGCCGACGGTGCCGATCTCGTCGCTTTCGATCAGCGTGATGTCATAGTCGGCGGCCGGGAGCAGGCGCGACAACCCCGCGGCGCACATCCACCCTGCGGTACCGCCGCCCAATATCACGATGCGATAGGGTCCGTGCGCCGTCATGACCGGTTCCTTACTCCTTTTGAAAACGCAGACGCGGCCGTCGCAAGGGAACGATCGCGTCCCAGTGGAGGATCAGAACTTCACGCGCGCGCCGAACTGGAAGCGACGGTCGACACGGCTCCATGCCGAGTCAAAATATTTCGCTGCCGCGCCCGGGGTCTGCGGAGAATCCCCGAACACCTGCTGCTCATAGACCGTCGTGGTGTTGAGCAGGTTGGTGCCGTCGATCGAAAGCTCCAACCATTTGGTCGGCGAGAAGCGCAACGACGCGTCGAGGAAGCCCGCCGCCTTCTGGAACACGGGCAAGCCGATACAGCAGTCGAGGTTCTGCGTCAGATAGCGCGACCGCCAATTATAGGCGACACGCAGCCCGACCGGGCCCTTTTCATATAGTCCGACCAGATTGAACGTATGCTTCGATATCCCGGCGAGCCGGTGCGAGTCGAGGACGAAGCCGGTACCGCCCAGCGACTGCTGGCCCGCGCCGAACGCACCCACGTCGCCGCTCGACGAAGCGGTGAACAGGTTCGAGTTGTTGATCCCCGACTGATGCACATAGGTGTAGTTGGCCTGCATGCCGAGTCCGCTGAGCAGGCCGGGCAGGAAGTCGAAGAAGGTCTGGTAGGCCAGTTCGCCGCCCCAGATTTCGCCGCCCTTCCGGACGTTGCTCGGCCCGCTGATCTGCACCGTCTGGGTCGATGTCCCATTGGTGATGTCGCGGCCGAACTGGCCAAAGGAGATCGCGTTGGTCAGCTTCTTGTAGAAGACGCCGGCGGTTATCGAACTGTTCGATCCCATATAGCGTTCGAATGTCAGATCGAACTGGTCGGCGCGCAGCGGCTTCAGCGCGGCATTGCCCGAATTGGCCAGGAAGACGAAATTATAGCCCACAACATTCGCCGGCGTGTGCGCGGCGGTCGGCGAATTATACACGACATAGGGCGAATCCGCGGTCGTGTTGATGACCGGTGCATTGATTGCGAGCGTGTTGCGCAGGAAACCCATTTGCGGCCGCGAGATCGCCCGCGAATAGGCGAAGCGGACGAAGGTCTTGTCGTCGAAGCCGAAGCGCAGGTTGAGGCTGGGAAGCCAGTCGGTGCGTGTCGTCTTATATTTGTCTTCGGCCGCGGCCCCGTTGGCGAAGGCGATGATCTCCGGCGTCAGATAACAACGCGGATTGACGACATTATTCCCCGTCAAAGGCGTGTTGCACGGCACCAGATTGTCGAAGATGTTCGCGGCGGGAAAGGCGACGCTGCCCGTACTCGCGATCTTCGTCCGTATCACGCGCAGGCCGACATTGCCCTGCAAGGCGACGGTGCCGAGCATCAGCTTGTCGCCGCCCCCGAATTTGACCATCGCATAGGCGGCTTCGGTCTGTTCACGGACGCGCAGTTTTTCGCCGGGGGTGAAACATTCGTCGACGGTCGCCTCGGGGCGATCGCAGATCGCGGTATAGCCCGAACCGAGCGGCGACCCGGTGGTCGCGCCGCTCAGCGAATCGATCAGGCGCGGAAAATCGCGAAGCGTATCGCGGTTGAGAAAGACGAGCGGGCCATTGGGATAGGCGCTGCCGTTATAGAAATCGCCGAGGCTCTGCGATTCCCAGATGCCCTCGCCATAGCCTTGGAAGGGCGCGTGGCCGGCGTTGCCGCCGCAGTTCCCGCTATTGGTCGGATAGGCGCCGCCCGTCGTATTGTCGGCATTGAAGCCCGGGCCGTTACAGTTCCAGCTGGCGGCGATCGGCGTCCAGTTGAACGTCGAATAGCGCACCGTCTGCTTGCGGTCGGCATAGCGCACGCCGACCTTCAGCGAGTCGAGCCAGTCGCTTTCGGGGAAGTCGTATTCGACGTCGCCGCGCAGCGCGAGTTCGTTGGCGTCATTGTCCTCGACATGGCCCTGGATGAACGGGATCCAGTAATTGTGCGGGTTGGCGAGACCGCCCGCGGCATAGTTGACGTTCGATCCGGGGAGCAACGTCACTTGCGGCGTGCCGTCTCCGTTCACGCTGTAATCGTAATTGGCCATCGATCCGGTCGCGACCAGTATGTCGTTATTATAGGTCGATGCGTCGATATATTGCGCGTCGAGGTCGAAATGCAGCCGGTCGCTCGCGTCCCAGCTGATGTTCGCCGACAGGTCGCGCGTTCCTTCGCGATGATCGAAATTGCGCGCTTCGTTCTGGAAATAGAGCCCGTCGCGCTGCGTCGTGCAGGCGCCGCCGGGGCCCGGTCCGCAATAGTTGACGAACGGCTGGCCCGGCACCGCCGAGCCCGCGTTGATCGCGGCCTGCACGCTCTCGGTCGTGCCGCTGAAACTTCCGTGCGGCTGGGTCAGCAGCCCGCCGGTCAGCATGCCGTCGGGACCAAAGGTCAGGCCGGTGCTTCCGGCGAGGATCGATCCGGTGCGCGGGTTGTAAGCGCGCGTGCCGAAATAATTGCCGTCGAGGATGGCGTGGCTGGCGCGCTCGAGCCAGGCATTGGTGTAGTGCGAGTCGATATATTGAATCGTCGCGCGCAGGCTGCCCGAATTATTCTCATATTGCAGCGCGCCGGCAATGCCGCGCCGCTTGCGGTCATAATCGACCTGCGAATAGCGGATGCCGTCGGGCGCATAGGCCCAACCCGATCCGCCGAACGGATTGGCGGTGCAGGGCAGGCTGCCATCGGATCCGGGGGTGGCACGCACGACGCCATCGGGGCCTGTCGTGCCGAACCCTGCCGAACAATAGGTGTCGATCTTGTCCATGATCACGCTCTCGGTTCGCGTGACAACATGGCTTTGCGCATAGCTGGCGAGGATGCCGAAGCGGCCGATCGCGGTATCCCAGGTGTTGCTGATCAACCCCGAGAATTCAGGCGTCCAGCGACCCGAGCGATCGCCGTAATTCACCCGGACGGTCCCCGTGACAACGAGCCCGTTCTGGTCGAACGGCACCCGCGTGCGCAGGTCGACCGAGCCGGCGATGCCGCCCTCGATCATGTCCGCGGTCTGGTTTTTGTAGACGTCGATCCCGGCGAGCAGTTCGGGCGCGATGTCATTGAACTGGAGTCCGCGCGCAGCGTCGGCCGAGAAGCTGTCGCGGCCGTTGATTTCGGTGCGGACGTTGGTCAGGCCGCGGATCAGCACGTCGGTCGGCTCGCCCGAGGGGTGCGTCGAGTCATCGGCCGATTGCAGGCGATTGACCGTGATCCCCGGAATGCGTTGCAGCGCCTCGGCCGCCGACTTGTCGGGGAAGGCGCCGATGTCGGTCGCGGTCACCGAATCGACCACCGTCAGCGCGTCGCGCTTGCGACCCGCGGCATCTTCCAGCGCGGCGCGCACGCCGGTGACAACAATCTCGTCGCCGCCCGAACCGCCGTCCGCCGCATCCTGCGCCATAGCCGGCGGCCCCATCAACAGGCCGACCGTCAACACCGACAGCGAGGCACCCCCCGACAGCATGCGCCCACGACATTTCGCGAATCCCTTGAGAGCCATGGCTCCTCCTCCCCTTCCCATGTCGGCCCCTGTTTTCCGGGGCATTCTCGTAGCGGCGCGACGCGATAATCTCGCATCGCCTCCTTTTGCATGGTTTTGCGTATTGTTGCAGCAAACGCAAGCCTCTTTTTCATGGGCAAGCGAGCCAAATAAAACTGTTTATAAACAGTTTGTTCTATGAAGAATGGCGCTGACTCTTAAGAATTCGGCGGCCTTCCCGTGGCACGCCGCATACGTTTGCACAGCTGGTCTTCTATGCAATATTTTGCACTATGACTGTCCGAAGACGGTCGCGGATCAATCGCGCGACGACGGAATCCGCAATGCCGCGGCAGCGGCGGCGGCAAGGAAAAGCGCCGCAACGCCGAGCGCCGGCGCGGGATCGCCGCCGAACAGGTGCGCGACCACCGGGCCGAGCAGGATCGCCGCGACGAGCTGCGGGATGACGAGGAAGATATTGTGGATGCCCAGATAGACCCCGACCTTCCCGGGGGCGACCGCGCTGACGATGATCGCATAGGGCAGCGACAGGATCGCAGCCCACGCAAACCCGATGCCGACCGATGCGAGCCAAAGCAGCGGCGAGGCGGGCGCGATCACGAACCCCGCCATCCCCGCAGCCCCCGCGAGCAGGCACAGCGCATAGGCGGTCCGCTCGCCGATGCGCCCCGATACCACGGGCAACGCCAGCGCGACGATCGCCGCGACGCCGTTGTAGATCGCGAACAAGATGCCGACCCAGTTGGCGGCTGCATTGAGCGAACCCGCGGGGGTATCGCCGGCTTCGACGAGCGCGCGCGCGACGACGGGGCCCGCGTAGATCCACATCGCGAAGAGTCCGAACCAGGTGAAGAACTGCACCAGCGCGAGCCGCTTGAGCGCCGCTGGCATATGCGCATAATCCTCGCCGATCTGGAGCAGCCCGAGCGCATGATCGCCACGCGCGCGCCGCCATGCCGCGGCGACCTGCCCCGCGCCGATCAGCAGCGCGGACGCGCCAAGGACGAGCACTTCCCAGCGCCAGCGCAGCAGCAGCGCGACGATCAGCAGCACAGCGCCGCCCAGCCCAAGCCAGTGCCCGCTGGAAAGGCCGGCCCGCGACTCGATCGATGCCCGGGGGCCCGAATCGCGCATGATTGCGCCGCCACTCGCTGCGCGCTCGTGCGTCGAGGCTGCGGTCCAGAGCACCGACAGCAACAGGCAGGCGCTACCGATGTAAAAGGCATAGCGCACTGCGGCGGGCAGCACGCCCTGCGGCGCCGACCCGGACACGCCGAACCAGTTGACCAGCACCCACGGCAGCGACGAGGCGAAGACCGCGCCGGCGCCGATGAAGAACACCTGGATCGCGTAACCTTTCGCGCGCTCCGCCTCGGGAAGATTGTCCGCAACGAGCGCGCGCGCCGGATCCATGCTGATGTTGTTCGACGCGGTGAGCAGCCACAGCGCCGCAACCGCGGCCCACAGCGTCGTCGTATTGGGCATGATCAGCAGCGCGAACGCCGTCAGCAGCCCGCCGACGAGCAGAAAGGGCCGCCGCCGGCCGAAGCGCGAGCGCGAATGGTCGCTGAGATGGCCGACGATCGGCTGGACGATCAGCCCGGTGATCGGCCCCGCGATCCACAGCGCCGGCAACGCCGCGACATCGGCGCCGAGCGACTGGAAGATACGGCTCGTGTTCGCATTCTGCAGCCCCCAGACGATCTGGATGCCGAACAATGCAAAGCACATGTTCCAGATGTGCAAATTGCGCGCGGAAAAGCGTCGCGGTTTCGCCTCATCGCCAAAATTCGGCGGCTCGGCGACATGCAAATCTTGCATTACCTCCCCCTCTTTGTGCTAACGCTCGCAGAGCGTCGAACACGGATGGTCTGTTTATGGGTAGCAACAATACCAGATTGGAAGACTTGGCAAGGCTCGCCGGCGTGTCGATTTCAACGGTGTCGCGCGCGCTCAACGATCATCCGCTGATCAGCATGAACACCAAGAAGAAGGTCTGGGCGCTCGCGCGCGAGCATAATTATCCGTTCCGCAGCTATATGCCCGCCGCGCCGCTCGGGTCCGAAGGGTCGATCGTCGTCGTGACCCCGCACATGCAGGGCCGCCCGCTGCCGCTGTCGCACCCCTTCTTCCTCGAACTTCTCGCCAGCATCGGCGAAGCGGCGCGCGCGCGCGACTGCGACTTCACCGTCAGCCACACTGCGCCGCGCGATCTCGAAGATCTGGCGACGGTGATGAACAGCAGCCGCGCCAACGGCGTCATCTTCCTCGGGCAGAGCATGCTCCACGACGGCTTCAACCAGCTCGCCGAGGCAAACAGCAATTTCGTGGTCTGGGGTGCGCACCTGCCGGGACAGAAGTATCGCTCGGTAGGGTCTGACAATGTCCTCGGCGGCCGCCGCGCCACGCTCCACCTCGCGCGGCTCGGGCGCAAGGAGATCGCCTTCGTCGGGTCGAGTGATCCCGAGGCGATGCAGCGGCGGCAAGGCTATGTCGAGGCGCTCGAGGCGAACGGACTCGCCGCAGACCCCGCGCTCGACATCCGCGTCGACTTCGGGTTCGAGTCGGCCGAGCGCGCGCTGAGCCAGCTCCTCTCGCGCGGGCGCAAGCTCGACGCCATCTTCGCGTCGAGCGACCTGATCGCGCTCGGCGCGATCCGTGCGCTGCGCAAGGCGAACCTGTCGGTGCCCAAGGATGTCTCCGTCGTCGGCTATGACGACATGCTGCTCGCGCGCCTGTCGACCCCGGCGTTGACAACGATTCAGCAGGACACGCTCGAGGCGGGGCGCCGGCTGGTGTCGCAGGTGATGGACCCGCAAGCCGAGCAATATCTCGACTATCTGCCCACCCATCTGATCGTCCGCGAATCCTGCGGCGCCTGATCGGCGACACTCGCCCCGCCGATCGCAGACCCCGAACGCCGCCCTATTTTCCGACCCGCACGAGCGGGCATGCCGCCGATCCCTGTGAAACTGCGCGTTTAACGGCGAAGACCCCGACAACTTAACATATGTAAAATGCGCTGTTCCATTTCTGGACGCGGAGTGCGCTCCTGCGCCTTGGACCGGTGCCGGATTAACCCTCGTGACTGCCGATAAACCTAGCTTATCTGCAGCTTACCAACGCCACAGATTCGCTACAATTTTCTCTTGCAACCATTTTTGGGGTGTGCACGGCACTTAACCTCTGTACTAACATTTACTTAACGAACGGGGGGGTGAGTCGGGTCGCGACTCCCCATACATCATCGGGAAACTTGGACTCCGTGCGAACGGAGCAGGACCTCCCGTATCGTTTTTTGGGGGAATGGGTATGCGATGCCTTGTTCTTGCGCTTGCCGCGATGAGCTTTGCCGTGCCTGCGAGTGCCGGGGAAATTGAAAAAGTCCAGTCGCTCGACATTGCTGTCAGCGGCTCGATCAGCCAGCATTGCGCGATGGGCGACATCGCCGATGTCGACTTCGGCAATCTCGAACGCCGCGGCCTCGGCTTTCGCACGCCCGTCGCACTCGATTGCAACATCCCTTTCAACATGACGATCAAGGGCGCGAACGGGGCGCTCGCGCACCGGACGATGCCGAACGGCCAGGGCCCCTATGCCGGCACCGTTCCCTATTCGCTCGGCGTTGAGATGGTCGTGCGGCATCCCGCCGCGCAGCAGATCAGCCGCACCTTCAACAGCCGCCAGCTGCAGGCGGGCGGTGTGGTTTCGACCAACGGTGGCATCGCCACCGACGGCATGGTCCTGGCGGTCGACATCGGCACCGCATCGGGCGAGGCCGGGCTGCTCGCCGGCGAATATTCGGAGACGATCACGATCACCATCTCTCCGATCTGAGATTTTGCGAGATTCGTTCGCACGCGACGTTGCGAACGGAATTAGGCCGATGGACAGGCACCGATGTCCGCCGGCTCTCCGACCAATCGGTGCAAACGGCGCCGCGACCCGTATTTTGGGGGGAAGCGGCTCATAAGAGGGAAGAAGAATTATGAAGAAGATCCTTTGCAGCGCCGTTGCTGCCATCGCTCTCGTCGGTGTTGTTTCGCCGGCAGCTGCCCAGACCAACGAACGCCACTATGCCGGTACGGTTCTGGGTATTCCCTACACCGCAACCAACCCGAATCTCGGGGCGACCATTGGTCTGGAACTCGGCCTCGCTGCCGGTGTCGGCACGCGCTACACCGCCTTCGCCGATGCCCCGAGCAACACCGAAACCGCCACGCCGGAAGTCAATGTCGTCTTCACGCTCACCGGTTCGGTCCAGAAGGACTGCTCGTTCTACTCGGGCAACAACGCCGATGCGCGCGACATCGATTTCGGCGTGATCGGCGTTCGCACCGGCAACAATGAAAACGTCAACTCGGCGTTCGAAATGGTCGGTCCGGCAGTTGCCGACATCGACACGCTGACGGCTGGTTGCAACTTCAACAACGAAGTCGTCATCACCAAGAGCAACGTCAACGGCATGATCAACTCGGCCGCCGGCGGTTACGACACCGACGAATTCCAGGCGAACATTCCGTACAGCGTGAATGCTTCCTGGACCGGCGTTGCACAGAATGCCGTCACCGCGGGTACCGCCCAGTCGCTCAACGTTGCGACCGGCGTTCTCGGCGGCACCAAGCAGCAGGGCGCATGGCGTTCGAACATGGCCATCGACATTGTCGCCCCGGCCATCACGAACAAGGGTCTGGTCGCTGGCACCTACACCGGCACCACGACGCTGACGCTGCGCGCTCTCTAAGGTCGCGACGCAAGTATGAGGAAAGGGGAAAGAGCAATCTTTCCCCTTTCTTTATAAAGAAATCAGATTATGCCCGGCGAAATCAGGGGGGATGAATAATGACAGCATTGCAAATGCTGAGGCGTCACGCGCGTGCGCTACTTGCGCTCTTTGCGGCACTGACGCTCGTTGTTACACCCGCCCTCGCGATGCGCGTCTCCCCGATGGTGGTCGAGATGGAATCGCGCGGCACCAATGCTGTCGCCCGCATCGAAGTCCAGAACATCAATGCTGACAATCTGGCGTTTCAGACGCGCATTTTCCGGATGGAAATCGACAAGGACGGCAATATCGTCGAAACACCGGCCGACGATCAGTTTCTGGTATTCCCGCCGCAGGGCGCCTTGCCCGCAGGAGGTCGCCAGGTCCTCCGCCTGCAATGGGTCGGAGACCCGGAGCTTGCCGCTTCACAGGCATTCTATGTTTCCGTCGAACAATTGCCGGTCGCGTTTGACCCCGGTGCGGCCGATTCGGTCGGCGCGCAGGTGCAGGTTCTGTACAATATGCGCGCGCTCGTTGTGGTGGCTCCCCCGGGAGCCAAGCCCGACGTCAAGGCAACCACGGTAAAACAGGCCAATTATCAGCCGCCAGCAGCGCCGGGTTCGGCCGAGACGCCGCCGATGCAGGATGGTGTCGAGATCACGCTCACCAACGCCGGTCGCCGCCACGCTATGATGGCGAATTTTGGCTGGCAACTCGTCGGCACCGATCGCGACGGAAAGTTCCTCCGCGTCGACGTCTCGCCGGAAGAGCTGAATCGCGCCGTCGGCACGGGCTATGTTCCCGCGCAGGGCGAACGGACCTTCCGTCTCCCGGTGCCCGGCTTTGGCCCCGCCCCCATCAAATTGACTTTCCAGCGGTGAGGGTCGGGCTCGCCCTTTGTTCGGTGGCTGTATCCGCTCTGTGCGCGGCTACAGCAGCCGCGCAAGTGTCGATCCCCTTGCCGCAAGGCCCGAAGACGGTGCCGCGAGCCCAGGATCCCGGCGGCCCCACCACGGTCCCCCTGCCGGGAACGCCGATGCTGCCAATCCCGACCCCGACGCCGGTGATGCCGCAGATGCCGATCGGGCCGCATGGCCGTCCCGATATCAACCCGTACGACCGCGACATCGACATGACGGTGCCGCTGACCTTCCAGAACCGAAGCCTCGGCGACATACCGATGAAGCTGACCGCCGACGATCGGTTCCTGCTCGAATCGGAGGGTTTCCTGCGCCTGATGCGGCCGGTCCTCAACGACCCGGCGCACGCCGAATTGGCGTCGCATTTGCAGGGGCTGACCAGTTTCGGCCCCGACGATCTGCAAAAGACCGGCGTCCAGCTGACCTATGACCCCAGCACGCTCGCTGTCGTGGTGGTCGAAGTCAGTGCCGAGCGTCGCGCGATCCAGAACCTTTTTTCGCCGCCCCGCGATGACGACAATGACATCTCGCTTCAGCCCGCAGACGTATCTGCCTATCTGAATCTCAGCGTGGTCCAGACCTATGTCTGGGAAGGAAGCCGCGCCGATCCGCCCACGGTCAACTTCGACGGCGCCATCCGCGTGGGCCGCATCGTCTTCGAAGGCGATGCCCAGCTGGGGCAGCAATTTGGCCTGACCGGCGACAGTTACAAGTTCCGGCGCAACTATGCCCGCCTCGTCTACGACGAGCCCGAAGATTACCGCCGATGGTATCTTGGCGATCTCGATCCCGAGATTCGCGGACAGCAATCCTTCGTCGAAATGGGCGGCGTCGGCGTGCTGCGCCAGCGCCGGCGCTTCAACAGTTTCCGCACCGCGATCCTCCAGGCCGACCGCCAGCTCATCCTCCAGCGCGAATCGACCGTTCGCTTCCTGCGCAATGGCTCGCTGTATCGCGAGCTGCGGCTCCAGCCGGGCCGCTATGATTTCAGCTCGCTCCCGCTGATCGCGGGCAGCAACGATGTCGATATCCAGGTCACCGATAACAGCGGCGCGATCCAGAATTTGTCGTTCCAGCAATATCTCGACCCGATCGACCTCGATCCTGGCGATCATGAATATGGCGCCTTCCTGGGCGCGACGAGCGAGACCTTCGGTGGCGCGCCCGATTATCGCGGGCCGATCGCCTTCACCGGCTTCTATCGCAAGGCCTTCATCAATGCGCCCGCGATCGGCGTCGGGCTGCAGGCGAGCAAGCAGGTCCAGACGCTGACTGGGCAAACGCAGTTCGTGCTACGCAACGGCGGCCGCTTGCTCCTCGACGCCGGGGCGAGCCATTCCAAGATCGCTGGCGAAGGGTTTGCCGGCGGCGTGGCCTATGAACATTTCTTCGACCGCGAGGGGCTGTCCGACAGCTTCACGCTGCGCGCCGACTATCTTTCGCCCAACTTCGCGACCCTTGGCAATATCGAGGGAATCAACACCAATGCGGCATCGATAACCGGCCAATATACGCGGCAATTCAGCCTGCGCCTGACGTCGACGACGACGGCCTCCTATCTCAAGGGCCGGGGGACGCTCGGCGACAGCTATCGCGTCGGCACGACCGGCTATTACCGCATCGACCCGCGCTGGACGGTCCGCGCCGGGGTCGACTATACGAAATATCCGTCGAATTTTTCACGCGGCAACGGTTTCAGCGTCAATATCGGCATCACCTTCCAGCCCGATTATCGCCGCCGCGCCGAAGCGCGGTATGAGAGCCGCGACAATCTGGGCGAAATCTCCTACAATCAGAGCGGCCTGAACAGGCTCAACAGTGTAGGCTTTGGCGGCATTGTCACGCGCGACGACAACAGCGCGCGCGCGGTCGGCTATGGCACCTACACCGCCAACCGCTTCGACGCGTCGATCAGCCACGCCACCTTCGGCCCCGACCTCGGCAATGTCGCGGATATCAACGCGACCACCGTCCGTGTCGGTACCTCGCTGGCATTCGCCGACGGCATGTTCGGCATCGGTCGCCGTATCAACGACAGCTTCATGCTGCTGAAGCCGCACAAGAATCTCGGCAAGCGCAGCGTCGTCGCGGGACAGTCGCTCGCCGAAAACGACTATATCAGCAAGAGCGGCGCGCTCGGCGCCGCGGTCAACAATTTCCTTGGCTCCTATGCGACGCAGTCGGTGCAATATGACGTCGAGGATGCGCCGACGGGCTATGATACCGGCCCCGGCGTCTTCCGCGTGCACCCGACGTACAAAAGCGGCTATGCCGCGCGGATCGGCACCGACGCCTTTGCCAGCGCGATGGGCACGCTCGTCGTCGCGGCCGACAAGCCGGTGTCGCTGGTCGGCGGCCGCGTGACCTTGCTCGACCTGAAGGATGGCGAAGCGCCGCCGCCGATTCCCTTCTTCACCAATTCGGCAGGGCGTTTCGCCATTCCGAACCTGCTGCCGGGGCGCCGATATCAGGTGGAAACCTACGGCCCCAATGGTACGATCGCCTATCGCTTCGAATTTACCGTTCCGGCCGATACGGACGGCCTAACGAATCTGGGCGTCGTTCGCCCAGGCGCGAAATAACAGGAGGCCTCGATGCTTCGTTCCTCGCTTTTCCTAACTGCCGCTTTGCTCGCGGCGCCGGCCCTCGCGCAAACCCCGGGCGCAAACGCGCGCGGACCCGATTGCCTGGTGCGCATGAACGCGACGCCAACGGCGTGGATGATCCAGGGTTACGATCCCTATGGCGACTCCTCCGCCGAAGCGACGTTCAGCGTGACCTTCGTCAACGAAGGCGGCGCCGATTGCCGCTTTGCCCCGATCTTCGAACTCATCCAGCCGCCTTTCGGCCTGTCCAAGGGCACCGGCAAGCCGATCGGCTATGCACTGCTCAACCTTACCGATACGCAGGACGTGACCCCGCGCGCCAGCCGAACGCTGCGCAGCCCGTCGCTGCGCGAGCTCAAGCTTGCCCCCAATGAATCGCGCACCATCCTCTACAAGCTGGTCGCCGATCCCGACGATGTCCGCGACGCGGGCGCCTTCACCCAGGACGTCAGTCTGGAGGCCCGCGACAGCAGCTTCAAGACCTTCGGCGGAACAAGAATCGTTCTCGGCCTCGACGTCCTGCCGTCGGCGCGCATCGGCCTGACCGGCGCATACACGATGAGCGATGGCCATGCCGTGGTGAACTTGGGCGAGCTGCGCCCAGGCGTCGCGCCCGTTCCCTTGCAGCTTCGCGTCAGCAGCACCGGGCGGTATGATCTGACGGTGTCGTCGGCCAATTCGGGTCGCCTGCGCCTGGGGTCGAGCGACTGGACCGTGCCCTATTCAGTCTCGATCGGCGGCAATACCGTCAATCTTGTCGGCGCCGGAACGGTTTCCGGTCAATCCGACAAGGGCCTGACCCGCGATTCCCTGCCGATCCATTTCGTGATCGGCGATGTGTCTGACCGGCGCGCCGGAACCTATAGCGATGTGATCTCGATTTCGGTGACTGCGCGCTAAGCCCTTATCGACATTCGCTTTTCCGGATCATCGCGCCGCGGCCGCGGATTTCGGGAACTTGGGCGGCTCGCCCCTTAACTGAATGTTAGATTTGCATCGCTAACCACCATCCAAAGCTTCGGCCTTGCGGCGGAAAGGATGGCGGATGATACGGAAATTCTCGCTCGCATTTGCGAGCCTTGTGCTTGTTGCGGGCCCGACGGCGGCGCTGGCCGCGACGGCCACGTTCAATCTCCGCCTGACGGTGGCGGTGCATTGCAGCGTGAACCATATGCCGACCGGATTCGGTGCACCGACCGGCGAGGCGATTTCGCTCGGCAGCGTCCGCGAATATTGCAACGCTCCCGGGGGATATGATCTGGTTGTCAACTATGCACCCGGATCGATGGAGGGTGCCCGCATCATCGCCGGCAACGAAGAGATCATCCTGAACGGATCGGGCCAGGCGGTACTGAGCCGCGCCACTGGTCCGCGTTTCCGCGAACGGAGCATCGCGGCTGTCCCGGGCGAAAACGGCTTCGATACCGACCGTCTCGAGCTGCAGATCATCCCGAGCTGATCGACCACCAAGGTCGTGACCACGAGGGCGCCCTGGCTTGGTCCAGCGGCGCCCTTCGCTTTTGCCGGCTATCAAACTGTCTCTTATACACATCTCCGAGCCCACGAGACACTGAGCGATCTC
>CAUUIU010000035.1:0-15069 GCA_963545025.1 uncultured Sphingopyxis sp.
ACACTTCTAGCTTCGTCGGCAGCGTCAGATGTGTATAAGAGACAGAACTAGGCCCGAACCGGCGCGCGGCGATCGCGATTGCCGCAGGCACGCCAAAGACGATGAGCCCGATCCCCGCTTCTTCAACCCAACCATAGCCCGCGTAGAGCACCCCCACGAGCAGGTTGCCGATCGACACCGCGAGCCACAGCCTCAGGAACAGTCGCGTCGCCCGACCCGCATCGCGCACGAACAGCCTGAGCGCGACGAGCAGCGCGATCCCGATGAACAGCATCATGACCGTATGCGACATGTCAGTCCTCCCCGCCCTCGACGATAGCCGACGCGTGGCGGCGGCGCCACTCGCCGGGCGACATGCCGAGCTTGCGGCGAAAGGCGACACACAGATGCGCGTGGCTGGAAAATCCGGTGGCGAAAGCGATTTCGGCGACCGACAGCGGCCGGTGGATCAGGAACCAGCCGGCGCGGCGGAGCCGCTGGTGCAGCACATATTGCGCGGGCGTCCGTCCCGTCGAGCGCGCAAAATGCGCAATCAGACTATTGACCGACATGCCCGCCTCCGCCGCCAGATCCTCGACGGTCAGCGGCACCTCCATTTGTTCCTGGATGAACAGCATCAGATCGTCGACGCGCTGACCCATCGCTGGAGATATCCGCCGCGGCGTTCCCGCAGCGAGCGTCTGCGCCAGCATCGCCAGCAGCACGTCCGCAGTATCAGCCTCGCCCGACGCCATCGCGCGGACAAGCACCGCCATCACTCGATCATAATGACCGGCGAGCACCGGCGCGTCGGGCGCGATCCGGAGGCGGTCGACCGGAATCTCGACTTCGATGTATCGCGCGGCGCCCCCTTTTGCCGACCCGCGATAAACACTTCCCGCAGGCACCAGCCATATCTCGCCGGGCAAAGGATCGCCCAGCGACGTGCGCCGTCCGTCGAGCCATGTCTCAAGCCAGTGATAGCTTCCCGCCTCGTGCAGAATCAGCAGATGAACGTCGCGTTCGATCGTCCAATCCGAGGGCCCGTCGATCCGGTCGACGATCGAGGCCGTCTTGAGTCCCCCAACTTCCATTGCACGAATATGGCACGCGTGGGAGAATCTGAAAGCCTGCTATTTCCCCGAATCCTATGGTTAAATCGCAGCGTATGGTTCTGAAAAGATGTCGCGACGGCCGGTCGTAGCATGACGGGGAAGCTGCGTCCGGCCACCAGTTTCGGCGTGTGGAAACACGCCCAGAGACCCCCCCCGGCGGGTGGCTGCGATCTTGCCGCCCGCCACCCTAATCGCAGGGAACTTCCCCCCGCGTTCAGGGTCGCAAGAGGAAGGCGTCCATCGCGGTGTTCACCGCGGTGGGCGCCTCCCACGGCACGAAATGGCCGCAACCGGGAACCTGGACGATCGTTACATCGGGCACCAAGTCCTGCATCCCGTCGAGATTGCACGGCGGCAGCGCCAGATCGTCGAGCGCCCAGATCACCAGCGTCGGAATATTGAGCTTCGGGAACGGCACCGGCGGCGGCTCGGCATAGGGTTCGTCCATCGCCGGCACATTGATCGGCGAACCGCGATACCAGTTGATCATCGCCTGGCAGCTGGCGCGATCCTCCCAATCCTTGAGGAGCCGCCCGATCTCGTCAGCGGGCTGCAGCCCGCCGCTGGGCACGCGGTTCGCAAAGGCATGGGCCAGAATGCCAGCGATGCCATGCTCCGCGATGATCGCATCGCTCGCGGGGTCGCGGAAGGTGCGGATATATTGGCTCGCGGCGCGTTGGTCGGGATCGGTGGCGAGCAGGCGTCCGAAAATGCCGGGATGCGGCGCATTGGCGATCACCGCGCGGGTGACCCGGCCCGCCCAGGCCGGGTGCAACCCGCCCGGCTGGCCGCCGAGCGCCACGCCCCACGCGATCGCGCCGCCCCAGTCGTGACCGACGATGGTGAACTTGTCGACGCCCAGCGCATCGGCGAGCGCAAAAATGTCGGCGATCAGTTTGTCGGGGGTATAGGATTCGGCGTCCTGCGGCTTCGACGATCCGCGATAGCCGCGCTGGTCGGGCGCGATGCAGCGGAAGCGGTCGGCAAAATGGGTGAGCTGGTAGCGCCAGGTGCGGTGCGATTCGGGAAAGCCGTGGAGGAACATCAGCACCGGCGCATCGCGCGGCCCGATGTCGACGACGTCGAGTTCGACGCCGGTCGAAAGCTTGACGCGCTGCTGTTCGAAATCGCCGATCATCCACCCTGCTCCTTTGGTTTCGTTTCGAAACCAAGTTGGCGGGGATTGGCGCGGCTGGCAAGCAGCAACGGGTGACGGCGTGATTGCAAAATCGATCGAGACAGCGGGCGTTAGCGGTCCATCACGGATAGCTGACCGTCTTCGGCACTTCGGGAATCGGGATGAACTCCTCGCTGTCACCGGGGACGAGCGGGAATTTGCGGTCCTTCCACTCCTGTTTCGCCTCGTTGATCCGGTCGCGCGACGAGCTGACGAAATTCCACCACACATGGCGCGGCGTCTTGAACGCCTCGCCGCCGAGCAGCATCACGCGCGCGTCGGTCTCGGCGCGGAGCGTCATCGCCTGTCCGGGTTTCAGAATATAGAGGCTATAGCGTTCGAGCCGTTCGCCATCGAGGCTCGCATCGCCGATGGCGACGAGCACCGCGCGCTCGTCCGCCTCGGCATCGATCGGGATCGTCGCGCCGGCGTTCATCAAGATATCGGCATAGATCGTCGCGGCATGCTGGGTGATCGGCGAGGTCGCGCCCCACAGGCTGCCCATGATGACGCGCGCCGAGACATTGCCGTCCTCGACAAGCGGCAGCTTTTCGGCAGGCACATGTTCGAACGCCGGGTCGATTTCTTCCTTGCCGTCGGGGAGCGCGAGCCAGGTCTGCATGCCCGAAATGCCCGAGCCGGTCGCCCGTTCGGTCTGCGGTGTGCGCTCCGAATGCACGATCCCGCGCCCCGCGGTCATCAGGTTGCACGCACCGGGACGGATCGTCGCAAAGGTGCCCAGGCTGTCGCGATGGTCAATCGCGCCTTCGAAGAGATAGGTGAGCGTCGACAGGTTGATGTGCGGGTGCGGCCGCACATCCATGCCCTGCCCGATGTCGAAGTGGGCGGGGCCGAACTGGTCGACGAAGATGAAGGGCCCGACCATCGTCCGCGCCTTGTTCGGCAAGGTCCGGCGCACGTCGAAGGCGCCGATGTCGTGGGTCGATGGGGTGATGACGGTGAACATCAGCCGAGCCTTTCCAATATATGCCGTGTCTTGTCGGTTTCGACATTGCCGGTGTTGCGCGTCGTCCCCGGCTCGAGAAGCAGCACATGGCATTCGCCGTCCAGCGCCTCGGGACAATGTTCGACGCCGTGGGGCACGATGATGAACTCGCCCGGTTCGACGATCACGTCGCGGTCGCGAAACGCCATTTTCATCCGGCCGGCAACGACAAGGAAGAGTTCGTCCTCGATATCATGATGATGCCAGTCGAACTTGCCGTCGAGCTTGACCAGTTTGACCTGAAAATTGTTGATATCGCCTGCCACGCGCGGATTCCACGCGTCGGGGATTTTCGCAAAGGCTTCGGCCAGGTTGACCTTGTCTGGCATCGTCATTCCCCGGGCGCCGTGGCCTTGATCGCCAGCGCGTGGACACGCTGACCCGGCAGGTCGCCGAGCGCCTTGTTCACGGTGCGCTGGCGCATCACGCGGTTCATCGCCGTAAAGCCCGCCCACTCGATGCTCAGGCTGAAATGCGACTCGCCGCTGCCGTCGTCGCCGCTATGGCCATGATGGCTGGCGCTGTCGTTGCTGAGGGTGAAGTTTGCGTCGGGGAAAGCTGCGCTGAGCAGGCTTTCCATCTCTTGCTGTACGGGGCCTTTGCTGCTCATGGGGTTGACCATAAGCCCTTCGTCGCCAAATTATAAGACCTCCCAAAGCTCAGCTTCCCCGATTCCGAAAGCCTATTTTGCCGTCTCCATCCCGCCCCAGTCGATTCCATGGCCGCGTCCCCCGCGAAGAACCCTGCGCCGCGCCCGGCTGCCGCGAGCCCGGCGAATTTCGCGCCCCGATGTCGTGGACGCGCTCGCCCGACGGCCCGCCGCAATATCGCTGGCTGTGCCTCGACCATGTCCGCGAATTCAATGCGGGCTATAATTTCTTCGACGGCATGACCGCCGACCAGATCATGGAGGCGCAATCGCCGACCGCCGGTTGGGAAACCGAAAGCCGCACCTTCCGCGCCGCGGGCAGCGCAGACCTGCCGCCGCGCTGGGCCGATTTCCGGGATCCGATCGACGCGCTCGGCGCGCGCTTCCGTCAGCGGATGGACGAAGCGCGGCGCGAAGCCGCCAATCCCGGCCTCTCGCGCGAGGAACATGCGGCGATGCAGTTGCTCGCCCTGCCCGCCGATGCCGACCGCGCCGCGCTCCGCCGCCGCTACAGCGAACTGGTGCGCAAATATCATCCCGACCGGAATGGCGGCGATCGCAGTTTCGAAGCCAGGCTGGGTGAGGTAGTCCAGGCGTATCAGTTGCTGAGAAAGACCAAGGCGTTCGCATAGGGAGAGGCACGATGACCGACCTGGACGAAGCACGGATCGAAGTGGTCCGCCGCCATATGGCGCTGGAGATCACGCATGATTGGGACGGCGTCCTCGCGACCTTCGACCATCCGCGCTACGAGTTGATGGGGCCGGGCACGGTCTTCGACGGCGAAGCGGCGGTGCGCTCCTATTTCGCGACGTCGCGCGAGCCCTTTCCCGATCAGGCGAACGAGGTGATCGCGATCGCCGCCGATGACGCGACCAATACGGTGCTCGTCGAATTCTGGCTGACCGGCACGCATCTGGGCCCGCTAAAGCTCGGCGTGCGCACGATCGCACCGACCGGCAAGAGCTTCCGCATCCGCATGGCCGCCAGTTTCGAATTCGCGCCGGGCGGCGACCGGATCGTCTGCGAGCGGCCCTATTACGACCAGTCGGCGGTGATGAAGGCGCTCGGGCTGCTCTGAAAGGCGTTGCAAGCCGCAACCCATGACGATACCGCGACAGCCGAAGCGCCAGCCGCCTGGCGACTCTCCCCTATTGACGCTGCGTTGGACTCCTTTGCCATGACCGATATCCCGAACAGCCTTCCCGACCATCACGGTTCGACGCTCCTTGCGGCGCCCGATACCGAGATTGACGCGCGCGAGGTGTTCGGGGTCGATGTCGACATGAAGGTGCCGGCGTTCAGCGAGGCCGACGAGCGCGTCCCCGACCTCGATCCCGCTTATGTCTTCGACGGCGACACCACGCTCGCGATCCTCGCGGGCTTCAAATACAACCGCCGCGTGATGGTGCAGGGCTATCACGGAACCGGCAAATCGACGCATATCGAACAGGTCGCGGCGCGCCTCAAATGGCCGTGCATCCGCGTCAACCTCGACGCGCACATCAGCCGCATCGATCTGGTCGGGCGCGACGCGATCGTGCTGCGCGACGGGCAGCAGGTCACCGAGTTCCGCGAAGGCCTGCTTCCGTGGGCGCTCCAGACCCCGACCGCGCTCGTCTTCGACGAATATGACGCGGGCCGTCCCGACGTGATGTTCGTGATCCAGCGCGTGCTCGAAACCGAGGGCAAGCTGACCCTGCTCGACCAGAACCGCGTGATCCGTCCGAATCCGCATTTCCGGCTGTTCTCGACCGCGAACACCGTCGGACTTGGCGACACGAGCGGGCTCTATCACGGGACGCAGCAGATCAACCAGGGCCAGATGGACCGCTGGAACATCGTCGTGACGCTGAACTATCTGCCCGCGGCGACCGAAAGCGCGATCATCCTCGCCAAGGTGCCGAACACCGACGAGACGACGGTGGCCAATATGGTCAAGGTCGCCGATTTGACGCGCCAGGGCTTCATCAATGGCGATATCTCGACCGTGATGAGCCCGCGTACCGTCATAAGCTGGGCGCAGAACACCGCGATCTTCAATAATATCGGCTTCGCCTTCCGCCTGACCTTCCTCAACAAGTGCGATGAGGCCGAGCGGATGATCGTCGCCGAATATTATCAGCGCGTGTTCGGCGAAGACCTGCCCGAGAGCGTGATGGGCAAGTGATGTCGCTTCGCCACCTCGCGGTGGCGTTCGCCGCATTGACGCTCACCGGCTGCATCGCGCCGGTCAATTACGGCAAGGTCCGCCACGCCGACTATGTCGCCGATCCGCGCTGCACCGCGCAGCCAGGAGCCGCGATCGACGAGGCGGCGCTGCCGCTCTTTTTCGTGACCAGCCGCCTGCCCGATTGCCGCGGCGACGAGATCCGCCTGCTCGTCTATCGCGGCGACAGGGTGCGCTTCGGCCGCTTCGCCGCGCCGCGCGATGTCGAGATCGCGGGCAAGAAGCAATTCCGCGCCCCGACGGCGTTCCAGCAGGAAGGCGACTGGTGGCAGGCGCTGCAGGCCGAAACCGACCGGCGGCAGGGCCGCGTCCTCCTCTATGTCCATGGCTATCGCGAGACATTCGAGACGACGTCAAAGGACACCGCGCAGATTGCGCGTATGACGGGTTTCGACGGACCGGTGATCGAATATAGCTGGCCGTCGCAGGGCGAAGTGCTCGGCTATGGCGTCGATGAAACCAACATGTATCACGACGTCCGCAATTTCCGCGATTTCCTGCGCAGTCTCGCCGACAAGCCGTGGGTGAAGGAGATCGTCATCGTCTCGCACTCGCTGGGCGCGCGGCTGGTGATCCCCGCGATTGGGTCGGCCGACCGACTGTCACGCCGCGCCGAGCGCACGGGCAATATCTCGAACATCATCCTCGCCTCGCCCGACATCGACCGCGAAACCTTCGAGCGCGATATCGTCGAGGAGGTTCTCGCGCCCGATCGCGTCGCATTGGGCCGCCGCATCACCGTCTATACCTCGCTCAAGGACAAGGCGCTCGCAGTGTCGCGCGCGGTGCATGGCTATCCGCGGCTCGGTTCGCCCTATTGCTTCGATCCGTTCGAGGCGGCCGACCTCAAGGCCAAGGGGCTGCCCGAGCGCTGCTATCCGGTGCCGATCACAGGGCTGACGGTGGTCGACACCACCGAAGTGTCGCGCGGGTCGACCGGGCACAGCAATTTCCTGCGCAGCGCGGTCGTGTGCCGCGACTTCATCGACGTCATCGCTGACAAGCGCACGCGGGCTGAGCGCGCGCCGACGCATCTGCCGCATGTGTTGCGGCTGGTGCCCGACCCGGCGAACCCCAAGCCCGACGACAATGGGATCTGCAACCGCACCCCCGGCGACGAGGAAGATTGAGCGCGCTCAGCCGAAGCCGCACATGATCGCGAAATTGGTGAGCCAGACGACAGGCCCCTCGCCGGTCCACAGCCACAGCCCGCCAACCGCAACGACCGCGAACAGGGCGAGCGCCACCCAGTCCTGCCGCGCGAGCTTCATGCGGGTTGCAGCCGCCTGACCGGCGCGTCGGCGATCGGCAGGTGGACGAGCCCGGCGAACAGCCCGAGCGCGATCGAAAAGCCCCAGGCGATATTATAGCTGCCCGTCGCATCGAAAATCAGTCCCGCCATCCACGCCCCGAAGAAGCTGCCGAGCTGGTGGCTGAGGAACACGATGCCATAGAGCATCGAAAGATAGCGGATGCCGAAGATGCGCCCGACGATGCCGCTGGTGAGCGGCACCGTGCCGAGCCACAGGAAACCCATCGCGCCCGCGAAGACCAGCGCGCTCGCATGGCTGAGCGGCACGAAGAGGAACAGCGCGATCACCGCCGAACGTGCGATGTAGAGCGCCGAGAGCACATATTTCTGGCGCAAGATGTCGCCCGCGCGGCCAAAGACGTAGGAGCCGAGGATGTTGAACAGCCCGACGAGCGCGAGCACCTGCGCGCCGATTTCGATGCCGAGCCCCTTGTCGTCGAGATAGGCGGGAAGATGCGTCGCGATGAAAGCGATGTGGAAGCCGCAGACGAAGAAGCCCGCATTGAGCAGCCAGTATCCGCGATGCACTGCGGCTTCGCGCAAGGCCTCGCGCGCGGTCTGTTCTTCGGCCACGAGCGTTCCGGGCGTGTCGGTGCGGCCCGAGACGCCGATTGCGAGCAGCCCGCACAGCGCGACCAGCCCCGCCATGATCCACAAGGTCTCATGATAACCGATATTGCCGAGCAGCATCGACGCGAGCGGCACGACGAGGAACTGCCCGAGTGAGCCGCCGGCGGTGACGATTCCAAACGCACTGCTGCGCTTCTCAGGACTGACGACGCGCCCTACCGCGCCGAGCACGACGACAAAGGTCGTCGCCGACTGCGCCATGCCGATGAAGATGCCGAAACTGATATGCAGCCCGATCGCGTCGGTGGCGAAGGCCGCGCCGATCAGCCCGAGCGCGTAGAGCAAAGCGCCCGCAAGGACGACGCGCCCCGCACCATGCTTGTCGGCAAGCGCCCCGACGAAGGGCTGGACGAGCCCGAAGAGCAGGTTCTGCAGCGCCATAGCGAGGCCGAAGTCCGACCGGCTGATCCCGATATCGACGCTCATCTGCGGCAAGAACAGGCCGAACGACTGGCGGACGCCCATCGCCAGCGTGACGATGAAGGCCGCGCAGGCGATGACGATCCAGGGGCGCTTCATGGGGGAGATTTGGGGGGAGGACATAAGCCGCCGATGCTCCCCCACCGGTCGTTGGTCAAGCAAGGATAGGTATCTTTCCCCCAAGGCCAAAGCTGGTTAGAGCCGAATCGAAATGTCCGCCCAATCTCCCCTCGACGATTTCAAGGCCGCGCTGTCGAGCGTCGCGCGCGCGGTGACCCGCGATGCCGAGGTCGAGGTCGGTTTCACCGCCGATGCGCCCGCGCAGATCGGCAAGGCGATCAAGGTGCCGACGCCCTCGCGCACCCTGCCCGCCGAGCAGGTCGCCGAGGCGCGCGGTTTTGCCGACGCCTATGCGCTGCGGATGAAGCATCACAGCGAGAAGTTGCACGCGGCGGCGCGCCCCGCCGAACCGCTCGCCGCCGCCGCGTTCGACGCGATGGAACGCGCGCGCATCGAGGCCCTCGGCGCGCGCCACATGGACGGGATGCGGAGCAACCTTCGCGCTAGCCTCGCGATGCGGATGCGCAGCGACCCGATCAGCCGCGCGCAGAGCCGCGACGATGTGCCGGTGTCGAGCGCGCTCGAACTGATGCTGCGCGAGGCGCTGACCGGCGAGCCGGCGCCGCAGGGAACCGAGACCGGGCTGTCGCTGCTGCGCGAATGGATCACAAAAGAGGCTGGCGGCGACCTCACCGCCATGTCGATGCTGCTCGACGATCAGGCCGCCTTTGCCGAGACCGCCAAGCTCGCGCTGCGTCACCTCGACCTCATCTATGGCGACGAGCCGATGGAGGAAGGCGCCGAGGACGGCGGCGAAGAGGACCAGTCGGAGGCTGAAGAGAGCCAGGAAGAACAGGAAAGCGAGGACGGCGGCAGCGGCGAGAGCCAGGTCGATGCGCGCGCCGAAATGGCGGGCGACCAGGCCGATGACGGCGACAGCGATCCCGACGCGCAGGAAATGGAAGCCGACGGCGAGCCCGAAATGGGCGGCGAAGGCGACGAGGGCATGCTGCCCGTGCGCCCCAACCGCCTGCCGAGCGACATTCCCGATTTCAATTATCTGCGCTTCACCGAAAAGCATGACGAGATCGTCGCCGCGACCGAACTTTGCGATGCCGACGAACTGACGCGGCTGCGCGCCTATCTCGACCAGCAGATGACGCATCTGCAGGGCGCGGTGACCAAGCTCGCCAACCGCCTCCAGCGGCGCCTGATGGCGCAGCAGAACCGCGCGTGGGATTTCGACCAGGAAGAAGGCCAGCTCGACGCCGCCCGCCTTGCGCGCGTGATCGTCTCGCCCGGCAGCTCGCTGTCGTACAAGATCGAGCGCGATACCGACTTCCGCGACACCGTCGTCACCCTGCTGATCGACAATTCGGGCTCGATGCGCGGGCGGCCGATCAGCATTGCGGCGATCAGCGCCGACATCCTTGCCCGCACGCTCGAACGCTGCGGCGTGAAGACGGAGATTCTCGGCTTCACGACACGCACATGGAAGGGCGGCCAGAGCCGCGAAGACTGGCTCGCCGCGGGACGCCCGGCGCATCCCGGCCGCCTCAACGATCTGCGCCACATCATCTACAAGCCCGCCGACGAACCCTATCGCCGCGCGCGCAAGTCGCTCGGGCTGATGATGCGCGAGGGGCTTCTCAAGGAAAATATCGACGGCGAGGCGCTGACGTGGGCGCACAGCCGCATCATCGGCCGCCCCGAGGAACGCAAGATATTGATGGTCATTTCCGACGGCGCCCCGGTCGACGACAGCACGCTGTCGGTCAACCACGGCGCCTATCTCGACCAGCATCTGCGCCAGGTGATCGAATGGATCGAAAAGCGCTCGCCGGTCGAGCTGTGCGCCATCGGCATCGGCCATGATGTGACGCGCTATTACAGCCGCGCCGTGACGATCATGGATGCCGAGCAATTGGGCGGCACGATGGTCGAACAGCTCGCGGGTCTGTTCGATATCGACTGAGGCCTAGCCCTCCAACTCCTCCAACCATTCCCCGACCATGCGCCGCCCGGCGGCGACCGCCGCGGGTCCGTGATCGGCATGGTCGCGCCGAATGGCCTTCGCAGAGCTGCCGACATCGGCGATCGCCTCGGGCCATTGATCGACCCATGCGTCGAACCGCGGGTCGAGCCCCATTTCGGCGTGGAATTGCAGCGCGAGGATATTGCGCCCGCGCCGGAACGCCTGATGCGCATAGGCGCCAGTCGAGGCGAGCAGTTCGGTACCGTCGGGCAGGTCGAAGGTATCGCCGTGCCAGTGGAGGACCGCGATCTCCTCAAGGTGACGCAGCGGCGATTTTGGGCCAACAATTGCGAGCGGCGCAAAGCCGACTTCCTTTGCCGGGCCCGGATAGACGCGCGCGCCCATCGCCGCGGCCATCATCTGCGCACCGAAACACACGCCGAGCGTCGGACGGTCAGCTTCCAGCCGCCGGGCGAGGCGGCGGAGCTGGCAAGTGATCCAAGGATGTTGGTCGCGCTCATAGACCCCCATCGGGCCGCCCATCATGATCAACAGGTCGGGCTCCGCGAGGTCGATCCTCGCAAAGGCAGGATCGTCGACGTCGATGCGGTCGAGCGCATAACCCGCCGCCTCGATCGGCTCGCGATAGCCCGCGAGTCCTTCGTGCGGCACATGGCGGATAATCAGGCCCGTCTTGGTCATTTCGGCTTGGGAGACTCCAGCATCGTCAATTCAACCTAAAAGATTGAGTTTGCCGGCGTCAACGCCTTGTCGTCCGATTTCCACGTAGAATTACTTTGGGTCGATGAGGCGCAATTTCGCGGCCGAAAATGGTGCAGTTGGCTGAGCCTGGGGATTATGTGAATCAAGGATCGTTCGCCGATCTAGTTCCGCGCCATCGGTATCGCCCAAGATTTGACACACCATTACAACCGTGGTGGCGGGCCGAAGAGATCACGGCGCTGTGGAACGTCGGCTAGAATCCGCTTCCCATTGCGAATAGCTAAATGTAATTACTCGGAGGTAAGAAGGGGGCGTTTTTATGCGAAAGAGTTTTAGCGCGGCGATCGGAGCCGCCTTTATCTTTACGTTCTTGTCAGTTTCCGCAAGCGCGAAAGACAAGGAAGAGGCCAATGCGCTAACGCATGGCATGGTTCAGATGACGTTGAAGGTAGGCGAAACAACCCAGGCTGAAATTATCGAAAACTTTGGCGCGCCCAATATCACCACTATCGATGGCACAGGCCAAGAAATGTGGGTTTATGATCGCCACGCAACAGTCAGCTACGACAAACAATCGGGCTTTTCTATTGGATTGCTCGTAGGCGGCGGCGGCGGCGGCGTCGGCGGTGCCGGCGGATTGGGCTTTGGTTCCAAAAAGAGCAAGTCTTCTACCAGTAGCCGGGCAATGACCCTTATAATCAAGTTCGATGCCAACAAGGTTGTGTCGGACTTTAAGAGCCGTAGCAGCTCGTTCTAAAATCGGGTTGGGAGAAATTTTGTGAAACCGAGCCATAAGTCAAAGTTCGTCGCGTTTACCATTGCTGTCGCCGCGGCTTGCGTAAGTGTACCGACCGCCGCAAAAGACAAGCAGCCCGAAATGACGGCGTTGCAGATACAAGCCATGCAGTCACGAGATATCGAGGGGAATTACAAAACTGTTTTTGCCTCACTTATGTCCGTATTGCAAGATGCGGGCTATCGGATCGAAAACGCCGATCGCGATACTGGTTTAGTTACAGGCGTCGGGTCGTCGAAAGGAAAGTTGACCTACAACCTTTTTACGGGATTCGGAAAGTCAAAAAAGTCACCCATAGTTTCCGCATTTGTTGAGGAGATTAATTCTAATACTACTCGGGTTCGACTAAATTTCGTCATGGCGAAGTTGAAATCCAATGCCTACGGGTCACAGCCTCAAGATGAAGAACCCGTTTTGGATGCTGTTGTCTATCAAGATGCGTTTGAAAAACTTAATCAGGCTGTATTTATTCGAAATAGCATGGCAGAGTCGGTTCCAGTGAGCGCATCCTCTAGGGAAACAACTGATGGAGCAGCGGAATAATATAGCTCTTTGGGCTTATTTTTTCGCCTTCCTTCCGATTTGTTTTAGTAGGGCCGACGCGACCGCTCCCATCAACGAGGTCCATCTGAATTGGAACCTTTCTCCTTCTGCGAAGGCTGGGTCAAAAAAGTCGGGGCTTGCTTGCTTACCAAATGGCAGCTTGCATTGGCGGGACATAGCAAAGCCAGAACCTAGTTTGATTCAGACCAGATTCCGACCGTTGCTCGTTGCGAGCTCGATTCCCAATGCCTCTGCAAAGGGCGATCTTACCTCGTTGAAAGCGATGGTGTGCTCGCCGTGGCTTGGCGTCGGTGCCAAGCCGAAATCGGAAATCAAACTTTCGGTCAAGTGGACGCTATTTGCCGGTGATCGCCCCTTGGGAGAGGTTGTTACGGACTCGAGTGTCAGCCGACGACAATTCGACCTGCGCTCAAGCCCCGACTTGCTCATGGAAGCGGTCGAAGCAGGTCTTCAGGATGCCCTCCGAAAGTTTTGAGAGCGCAGATGGCAGCCTTCTTGATCACATAAGCGCAGGGTGACAACCCCTTATCCCCTCGTTACAAACCTTTCCCGATGCAGCAGGGACTCGCGGCCTGACGACGAGCCGCTGCACGGACATGATGCTGAGGGTCGCCGGCATGACGTGAGGCCGCACCGGGGTGGTGCGTGGCTGAGGGGGCGACTGACACATGAAAAAAGCATCCGACCTGTTCATCGAGTGCCTGGAAGAAGAAGGCGTTGAATATATTTTCGGCGTTCCGGGCGAAGAGAATCTCGATTTCCTCGACAGTCTGTCGCGCTCGACCAAGATCAAGCTGATCCTGACGCGGCACGAACAAGGTGCGGGCTTCATGGCCGCGACCTATGGCCGCCACACGGGCAAGACCGGCGTCTGCCTTGCGACGCTCGGGCCGGGTGCGACCAACTTCGTCACGGCGGCTGCCTATGCCCAGCTTGGCGGGATGCCGATGATGATGATCACCGGGCAGAAGCCGATCAAGAAGTCGAAGCAGGGCCGCTTTCAGATCCTCGACGTCGTCGCGATGATGGGGCCGATCACCAAATATACGCACCAGATGGCGTCGTCGGACAATATCCCGAGCCGCGTGCGCGAAGCGTTCCGTCTTGCTGAGGAGGAAAAGCCGGGCGCGGTGCATATCGAGCTGCCCGAGGATATCGCCGACGAACATACCGATTCGACCCCGCTCAAGCGCAGCCATTCGCGCCGGCCCAACGCCGATGTGAAATCGATCCGCGAGGCGGTGAAGGCGCTCGAAAATGCGAAGTCGCCTGTCCTCGTGATCGGCGCCGGTGCGAACCGCACGATGACCGGCCGCATGCTGCTGCAGTTCATCGAAAAGACCGGCATCCCCTTCCTCACGACCCAGCTCGGCAAGGGCGTGATCGACGAGCGGCATCCGAAATTCCTTGGCTGCGCCGCGCTCTCGTCGGGCGATTTCGTGCACCGTGCGGTCGAGGCGTCGGACTGCATCGTCAACCTCGGCCACGACGTGATCGAAAAGCCGCCCTTCTTCATGCAGCGCGGCGGCCCCACCGTCATTCATGTGTCGAGCAAGACCGCCGAGGTCGATCCGGTCTATTTCCCGAACATCGAGGTGATCGGCGATATCGCCAATGCCGTGTGGCAGATGAAGGAGGATATCGTGCCCAACGGGGGGTGGAAGTTCGACCATCTGCTCGCCTATCGCCAGGGCGAGGTCGCGCACACCGCGCCGCTGGCGAAGGACGAGCGTTTCCCGATCTTTCCGCCGCATCTGGTGCAGTCGGTCCGCGACGCGATGCCCGACGACGGGATCATCTGCCTCGACAATGGCGTGTACAAGATCTGGTTCGCGCGCGGCTATACCGCTTGCAAGCCCAACACCGTGCTGCTCGACAACGCGCTCGCGACGATGGGCGCGGGCCTGCCGAGCGCGATGATGTCGGCGATGGTGTATCCGGGGCGCAAGGTCATGGCGATCTGCGGCGACGGCGGCTTCATGATGAACAGCCAGGAGATGGAGACCGCGGTGCGCCTCGGGCTCGACATCACGGTGCTGATCCTCAACGACAACAGCTATGGCATGATCCGCTGGAAACAGGCGAACATGGGCTTCAAGGATTGGGGGCTGACCTATGGCAACCCCGATTTCGTCAAATATGCCGAAAGCTATGGGGCGCACGGCCACCGCGTCGAAAGCGCCGCGCATCTCAAGGAACTTCTCGCCCACACGCTGAGCACGCCGGGCGTCCACCTGATCGACTGCCCGGTCGACTATTCGGAGAACGACCAGATCCTCAACATCGACATCAAGAAACTGTCGAAGGAGCTCTAAGGATACTCCGCGACCCGTTTTTCTTGTCATCCCCGCGAAAGCGGGGACCCAGGAGCGAAATGGAACCGACCTATCACGTCTATATTCTTGCCAGCGGACGCAACGGTACGCTCTACAC
>CAUUIU010000036.1:0-15004 GCA_963545025.1 uncultured Sphingopyxis sp.
GATCGCTCAGTGTCTCGTGGGCTCGGAGATGTGTATAAGAGACAGGGGCAATCCCGATCTCGCCGACGACCTGACGCAGGACACGATGGTCAAGGCTTGGGCGTCGCGGGATCGCTTCGAGCGCGGAACGTCGATCAAGGCGTGGACCTTCGTCATCCTGCGCAACACCTTTTTGTCGCAGATGCGCCGCAACAAGTTTCGCGGCGAATATGACGAAGTGACCGTCGAGCGCACGCTGTCGACCCCCGCCAGTCAGGAAGACAGCGGCGAGATGGCCGACCTGCAACGCGCGCTGATGGAATTGCCGCAGGACCAGCGCGAAGCACTGATCCTCGTTGGCGCCGGCGGTATGTCGTACGAGGAAGCGGCGCAGATTTGCGACTGCGCGCTCGGCACGATGAAAAGCCGCGTGTCGCGCGCCCGTGCCGCGCTCGAGGAAATCATGTCGCGCGGCCAATTCTTGCAAAAACGGGCCGATACCCCGGCGGCGAGCGATGCGATGGCGGCCATCATGGACAGCGTCGAAATCATTGCGGCGCGCCGCGACACGGGACGCTGACCGCCCTCTCGACTTTGCAGGCGCGGCGCGGCAGATTGCCCCCTTCTTCCCCCCAGCAAAGCGAGCCATCCCAATGCGAAAAATTCCAACCCTCGCCCTTTCGACGGCGATGATCGTCGCTGCCTGCTCGTCGGGCACCGCAAGCAGCACCGCCGCCCCCGCCGACACCGCAAGGCTTGACGCATCGGGTGACCAGCCGGCGACCCCGCTCGCCAGCGCGCCGTTCACGGTGCAGGATATCGCGGCGTTCAACGAGCCTTGGGCGATGACCTTCATCCCCGGCACCAAGCTCGCGCTGATCACCGAGAAATCGGGCAAGCTCAAATTGTGGCAGGAGGGCGGGTCGACGCTCGACGTCGCGGGGGTTCCGACGGTCGCTTACGGCGGCCAGGGCGGCTTCGGCGATGTCATCCTGGCGCCCGACTTCAAGACGAGCGGCCATATCTATCTGAGCTGGATCGAACCCGGCGCCGGCGGCACTTACGGCGCAGTAGTCGGCCGGGCGAAGCTGATCCAGGGCGCGTCGCCGCGGATCGAAGGGCTACAGACGATCTGGACGCAGTCGCCGAAGGTCACGGGCCGCGGCCATTATTCGCACCGCCTGACCTTTTCGCCCGACGGCAAATATCTGTTCATCGGATCGGGCGAGCGGCAGAAGTTCGATCCAGCGCAGGACATGAAGGCCAATCTCGGCAAGATCGTCCGGCTCAATCCCGACGGCAGCGTGCCCGCCGACAATCCCTTCGCATCGCAGGGCGGCGTCACCGCGCAGATCTGGTCGCTCGGCCACCGCAACATCCTCGGCCTCGCCTTCGACGGCAGCGGCAAGCTGTGGAACCAGGAAATGGGTCCGAAGGGCGGCGACGAGGTCAACCTGGTCGAAGCCAAGGCCAATTACGGCTATCCGATCGTGTCGAACGGCGATCATTATGACGGCAAGGATATTCCCGACCACCCGACACGCCCCGAATTTGCGGCGCCCAAGCTGTGGTGGAACCCCGCCGTCTCGCCGGGCGGGCTCGTCTGGTACGGCGGCGACGTTTATCCAGGCTGGAAGAACAGCCTGTTGATGGGCGCGCTCGGCGGCGAGGGGTTGATCCGCATGGCGGTCGATGGCGACAAGCTGCACAAGTCCGACCGCTGGAATTTCGGCGCCCGCGTCCGCGAGGTCGAAGTGCGCGAGGACGGCACCGTCTGGCTGCTCATCGACGGCGAGAAGGGCAAGCTGGTCAAGCTGGTTCCGAAACGCTGACGCCGCTTTTGTCACCCCGGACTTGATCCGGGGTCCAGCTTCCCCATCTCAACGGTGGAGCAAGGGGTCACGGGATTCCCGCTTTCGCGGGAATGACGATTATGGGATTAGGCCCACAATGATCCGAGGCTTCCTCACCCGGCGCGCCGAATGGCCTGCGCGTATTCCCGACCCCGACGCCTTGCCGCCGCTGGCTTTGCTGTGGCGCGAGATCGGATCGCTGATGCGCGCAATCGGCGGCCGCATCCGCCCGATGCCGCCCGAGCCCAATCCCGACAGCACCCACCCGCCGGTGATGGTGCTGCCCGGCTTTCTGTCGGGCGACTGGGCGACCAAGGCGCTGCGCGCCGACCTCCGCCGCTCGGGCTTTCGCTGCTACGCGTGGGGCCTCGGCTTCAACCGCGGCGCGACCCCCGACATCATCGAGCGTATCGACACCCGGGTTCAGTGGATCATCGACCGCACCGGCTACGCCCCCGCGCTCGTCGGCTGGAGCCTCGGCGGCATCTATGCCCGCGAATATGCCAAGCATCATCCGGACAAGGTCGCGCGTGTCGTGACGCTCGGTTCACCCTTTTCGGGCAGCCGCCGCGCCAATCGCGCTTGGCGGCTCTATCACCTCGTCGCGCGCCATCCCGTCGACAATCCACCGATCGACTTCCACCCCGCGCCGCGGCCCGAGATGCCGACCTTCGCGCTGTGGTCGAAACATGACGGGGTCGTCGCGATCAACAGCGCCCGCGGCCAGCCGCACGAAAGCGACCGGCAGGTCGAGGTCGACTGCGGCCATATGGGCTTCGCCTATGCCCCCACGTCGGTCGCCGCGATCGTCAAGGCGCTGACCGAAGAGGTGCAAGAGGCGAAGCCCGGGGACGTCAGTCGAACTTGACCAGATTATGGACCGGCAGCGGACCGCCGGGGAATTGGACTAGCCGCGCGCCAACGGCGAGCGGTCCAAGGTCGAGGGAGGCAAAGCCCAGCCGCTCGATCAGCGCGCCGATCTCGGCCTTGGCGTCGGCATCGTCACCCGACGTGAACAGCACACGCCGTCCGCCTTCGCTCGCGGGATCGCCGGCCACCAGATGCGCCTGCAGATGGTTGAACGCCTTTACGACGCGCGCACCGGGCACCAGGTCGGCGAACACTTCGGACGAAGCGCGCGGGCCGACGTCGATCGGTTTGAACAACGGCGCCTCGATCGGATTGTTCGCATCGACGACGATGCGGTTTCCGAAATCGGGCAGACCCGCCAGCGCCGCCGGCAGCTTCGACCAATTGACCGCGACGAAGACGATATCCTTCGCCGCCGCTTCCTCGCGCGTTCCCGCCGCGATGCTCGGGCCGATCGCGGCGACCACATCGGTCAGGCTGTCGGACCCGCGGCTGTTCGAGAGGGTCGCGGCAATCCCCTGACGGGCGAGCGCGGTGGCGATGGCATGGCCGATCTGGCCGGCGCCGATGATTCCAATGCTGGACATGATGCTATTCCTTTCAAGTTTGGGGAGATCAGGCGCTCAGCCCGCCGTCGGCGACGATGTCGGCGCCGGTGACGAAACCCGCCCCCTCGGTGGCGAGGAAGGCGACGAGGCTGGCGATTTCGCGCGGCTCGCCATAACGGCCGAGCGCGATGCCGGCGTTGACGACCGCCGCGACCGGGCCGTCGGCGGGGTTCATGTCGGTGTCGGTCGGGCCGGGATGCACCGTGTTGACGGTGATGCCCCGAGGGCCGAGGTCGCGCACGAGGCTGCGGTTGAAACCTGCGACCGCGCCCTTGGTCAGCGTATAGACCGACGCCGTCGGGAACGCCGCATAGCGCGCCATCGACGATCCGATATGGATGATGCGTCCGCCCGCCTGCATGTGCCGCGCCGCTTCCTGTGTCGCGACAAAGACGCCGGTGACGTTGACCGCGAGCATGCGCTGATAATCTTCGAAACGATATTCATCGATCGGCGCGTTGATCGCGATCCCGGCATTGTTGACGAGGATATCGATCCCGCCAAAGGCCGCGACCGTCGCGGTCACTGCAGCACGGACCGCTTCGGGGTCGCCCGCGTCGGCGGCAATCGCGATCGCCTTGCCGCCCGCCGCTTCGATTTCGGCGACGACCTCGGCCGCGCGGTCGGGCGAGGCGCTATAGGTGATCGCGACCGACGCGCCGTCGGCGGCGAGGCGCTTGGCGATGGCGGCACCGATCGAGCGCGATCCGCCGGTGACGAGGGCGGTCTTGCCCGAAAGATTGCTGGAAACCTGTGTCATCATCTTCACTCCTTTGGGGTTGGTGGAGCAAAGATGGCGCAGCTATTCCGAATGGATTAGTCGGTTATTTCTTGATATATCTTCAACTGATCGTTGAAAGTAGAGCATGGAAACCCTCGCCAACCTCGAATCCTTTGTGCGCAGCGCCGACCATGGCAGCTTTTCCGAAGCCGGCCGGCGCCTCTCGCTCACCCCGGCGGCGGTCAGCCGCAATGTTGCGATGCTCGAGCGCAATCTGGGCGTCCGCCTCTTTCACCGCTCGACGCGCAAGCTGACGCTGACCGAGGCGGGCGAGGCGTTCCGGCAGGCGGTTTCGGGCAGTCTCGACGATATTCAGGCGGCGATCACCGGAATCGCATCGGACAATGGCGAGCCCGCGGGCGTGCTCAAGGTCAGCATGGCGCCATCGATCGGCACGATGCACGTCCTGCCGCTGCTTCCCGGCTTCCTCGCCCGTTACCCGCGCATCCGCCCCGAGTTTCATTTCGAGAACCGCGCGGTGGATATTGTCGCCGAAGGCTATGACGCCGCGATTGGCGGCGGTTTCGACCTGTCGCCCGGCATCGTCGCGCGCGCCCTTGCGCCTGCCCATATCGTGGCGGTCGCAGCGCCCGCCTATATGGCCGGCCGGACGCCGCCGACCGATCCGGCGGGGCTCGCCGCGCTCGACGGCATCGCGATGCGTTCGCTGCAGAGCGGACGGACGCGCCATTGGGTGATGCGCGATGCGGGCGGCGAAGAAATGCCCGCCCAGCTCAAGGAAGACATCGTCGTCAACGACCCCGGCGCGATGCGCGAGACGGCGCTGCTTGGCCTTGGCGTGGCGCTGCTCGCGCTGCCCGACGTCCAACCCGCACTCGAAAAGGGCGCGCTCGTCCGGTTGCTGCCGCGCTGGTACGCCGATGCCGGCGCGATCTCGATCTATTTCGCCTCGCGCACCTTGCTGCCCGGAAAAACGCGCGCCTTCGTCGACTGGGTCGCTGACGCGTTCAAGCGCCAGCGGCTCGCCGAGCGGTTCGCAGGCAGCCTCGGCTGACCAATCCTAGAAGTTGATCTTGACCGACGGGGCGCTTCGTTCGTGCGCGCCATGATAGACCGCCTCGATATTGTTGCCGTCGGGGTCGAGCAGGAAGGCGGCATAATAGCCCGGATGATAGGGCCTTTCACCCGGCGCGCCATTGTCCCGTCCGCCCGCGGCGAGGCCCGCCTTGTGGAACGCATCGACCGCGGCGCGATCGGCCGCCTGGAACGCCAGATGATGGCGTCCGGTGAGCTTGCCGAGCGCGGCTTCGCTGTCGGCGGTCGATACGAACAATTCGTCGACCCAGAAATAACCGTCGGCCTCGCCGCCGATCGGCACCCCGAGTATGTCGAAGACCGCGCCATAGAATGTGCGGCTGGCGGACAAGTCGGCGACCACGAGCTGGATATGATCGATCAGGCGGCCGCGATGCAGTTCCTGCGTTTCCATCCGCTTCACTCCTCTCTCACGCCCGCCGCCCTCGAAAAACCCGTCTTGCCCGGCGAGGTTCCCCCTGCCGACCGTCCCGATCGATCGAGGGGCTTGTCTTGCGGATTATTACAACATATTGCGCAATATATTGTACGAATCGCACAAGAGGCAGAAAATCGGATGAAAAACAAGCGCTGGCCCCTCCTTCTCGCCGCCACGGCCCTATGGTGGGCGCCCGTTGCCGCAGCGGACGAAGCCCCGCTCACCGCCGCCGACCGGCGCGCGGTGGTCGAGCAGCTCGGCGAAGCGCTCGAGGCCAATTATGTCTTTCCCGACAAGGCAAAGACCATCGCCGCAACACTTCATCGCAATCTCGATGCTGGCGAATATGATGCCGCGACCGACCGGCGCACCTTCGCGCGCGAGCTGACCGACGATCTGGTTGCGGCGAGCAACGATCTGCATTTCGCGGTGGGTGTCGATCCGGCGTGGGTCGCCGACCATGCTGCGCGGCGGGATCCCGCCCGCGCTGCCGCGCTGCGTGAAGCGGACCGCCAGGGCGAAGCTCGGCAGAATTTCGGGTTTTCCGGTCTGCGCTACCTCGACGGCAATATCGCTTATGTCGACCTGACGCATTTCGCCGACCCCGAACTCGGATATGATGCGGCGGCCGCGGCGATGCGGTTCATCGAGAATGGCGACGCAGTGATCTATGACATGCGCTACAACAATGGCGGCCATCTGGAGATGGCGCAGCTGCTCGCGAGCCAGCTCTTTCCGGGCGACAAGGATCAGGAGCTGTTCGACTATTATTACAATCTCGACGGCCGCCGCGTCGAGCGCGGTCAATGGGTGCTTCCCGCGCTGCCAGCGAAACGGCTGACCGGAAAACCCGTCTATGTCCTCACCGGATCGACCAGCTTTTCCGCCGCTGAATGGTTCGCCTACACGCTGAAGAAACTCGGACGTGCAACGCTGGTGGGCGAGCGCACCGCGGGTGGCGCGCATCCGGTCGATCGCAAGCCCGTCGGCACCGATTTTTTCCTGCAGGTGCCGATCGGCCAGATCCGCGATCCGGTGGACCGCAGCGATTTTGAGGGACAGGGCGTAACGCCCGACCATCAGGTTGCTTCAGCCGATGCCCTCGCCGTCGCGCATCGCCTCGCCCTCGCCGACCTCGCCAAGGCCGATCCGGCAAAACAGCGGGACGCCGACTGGTTCGGACCAGTCGCCGCCGAACGCGGACGACCGCACGCCACCACCCTCAAGGCGATCGCCGGCCGGTACCAAGGACGCCGCATCGACCTCGTCGCCGGCAAATTGCTCTACACATGGCGCGAACGCTTCCGCCTCACGCTCGAACCGCTCGGCGGCGACCTCCTCGCGATCGAAGGGGTGCGCGACTTCCGCTTTCGCATCGCACGCAAAGGCGGCAAGGTCGTTGCGCTCGAACGCCTCAACCGCGATGGAACGACCCAGACCTATGCCCGGCTCGACTGATCTCCCAACCCCCCTGAACGACATCTCCTTCCTCGGCCGCCTCAGCGAAGCGCTGAGCATGCGGATCGAGGAACAGACGCGCCCCTTGTTCGACGACGCCGGCATCACCGTCCCCGTCCGCTCCTGCTCGCTGCTCACGGCATTGGGCGAAGCGGGCGAAGCCTCGGCCGCAGAGCTCGCGCGTGCGCTCGGCCAGTCGCACCAATTGGTGGTCCAGAAATGCCCGGCGCTGCTTCGCCTCGGGCTGATCACCCAGCACGCCGACCCCGCCGACGCGCGGCGCAAGATTTTCCGGCTGACCGACGCGGGCCGCGACCAATTGCGCCGCATCGACGCCTATAGCGTGCGGATCAGCGGCATTTATCGCACCCTCTTCGAAGAGGTTGGCGATGTGCACGGCGCGATATTGAAAGCGTTGCAGGCGCTCGCCGACAAGCCACTGAGCGAACGTGCCAAGCAATAGTCAGAGCGATCGGAACATCACCAGCGCATCGACATAGCCCTCCGCCGGATGGTCGAATGCGCCCGGCAGGCGCCCGACCACCTCGAACCCCAGCGATTGCCACAGACCGGCCGCGCGGACATTACTGCTGACCACGAAGTTGAACTGCATCGCGCGAAACCCGCGCGCTTTCGCATGGTCGATCGAGTGCCGGCCCATCGCGCGCGCGACCCCGCGCCCGGTCGCCGCCGCGCCGGTCACATAGCCCGCGTTGGCGACATGCGCGCCGCCTCCCGTCTGGTTCGCGCGCAGATAATAGGTGCCGAGGATCACGCCATCGTCTTCGGCAACGAAACTCTCCTTGTCCGCGCCGAACCAGTAAGCGAGGGCATCGGGCTCGCTCATGTCGCGGTCGAGCGTCAACGTCTCGCCCGCCCGGATCACAGGCTCGATGATCGACCAGATCGCGCCGGCATCGGCGAGGGTGGCAGGACGGATCGACACCGGCATGCGGTCAGGAAGCGGTGGTCAGGCGCAAGCCGACCGCGCCAATCAGGATCATCGCGATAAACAACGTCTGCAAGGCGCCCAGCCGCTCATCGAAAGCAAACACGCCGATCAACGCCGCCGCCAAAATACCGACGCCCGCCCAGACGGCATAGACCACGCCAACGGGAAGGACCTTCATCGCAGGCGCCAGCACCCAGAAACAGGCCGAATAACAAAGGATCGACAGGGAACCCCATTGCCATTTCTCGAACCCGTTCGACAGCTTGAGCAAAAAAGTCCCGCTCACCTCCAGCACGATGGCGGCGCCCAGGAAAAACCATGCATTCATTGGACTTACTCCCTTTTTCGCAAACTGGCGGCGCCTCTTTGCGAAGGCAAGCGAGAGAAAGACCAAATTGGTTTTCGGCGCGATGCCGGACAGCGCCGGTCAGGGTTTCAGGCAGGCCTCGGCGATCGCGGCGACGTGGCGCAGGTCGGTGCCGCAGCAGCCGCCGACCACCCTGATCTGCGGAAAGCGCGCGATCAGTGCGCGGTGGCGGTCGGCGAGATCGGCGGGGTCGCCGATATCGAGTTCGGTCATCACGTCGAGCTCGGCATGGCTGAGGCACGACGCATTCGCCCGCACCCCGCCGATCCGCGCCGTCCACGCCGCCCCGTCCTCCAGAACCCCGTCGAAATGCGACGGGTGGGCGCAGTTGATCATATAATAAGCGGGATAGGCGCCGGTCGCCTGATCGACCGCGGCGATGGCGTCGGACAGCAGATCGCCGGTCGGCAGCCGCCCGTCGGTCTCGACGGTGAAGCTGATCGTAACGGGGAGGTTCAGCGCCTTCGCCGCGTTCGAGACGCCCACCGCTTCGGGAACATTGGTCATCGTGATCGCCGCCAGCATGTCGACCCCTGCCGCCGCCAGCACGCCGGCTTGATGCGCATGATAGGCCTGCGCTTCGTCGGCGCGCATGATCTTCCCCGGATCATAGCCATCGCCGCGCGGGCCGAGGCAGCCGCTGATCACCGTCGGCACATCGGCATATTCGGCGCGCAGTCCCCGCAGCAGGTCGATCGCCGCAACGTTCAGCCCGTCGAGTTCGGCCGCCGAATAGCCCAGCGGCGCAGCCCAATCGGGGCTCGCGCGCCAGGTCGCGCTTTCGAGGACGAGCCCCGTCCCCATCCGCCGCGCGAGATCGAGGAAATCGCGGTAATAGGCCTTGAGCACGTCGAGGCTCGCATCGGACGTAAACAAAGTCACCGACGAAAAATAGGGCAAGTCTATGCCCTTGTTGAACAAAATATCGGTCTCGAGCCCCGCGTCGGTCAGAAAAAACCGGTTCAGCTGCGGTAATGAAGCGATCGCCATCCTGCGCTCCTCCCTGAGAATCCGCGGTGGACAATATGGAGGAAAGGACAGCCTGTCTATGCGACCAAAGACTCAGCCGTTCGCGAGAAACGGCGCGACGATCTCATCCGTCACCCGCATCGGCCGCCCGCTCGCCTTGTCGAGCAGCGCCCACACGGTCCGCGCGCGGACGTGCACCTTCCCGTCGGCGCCGGCGAACTCCATATAGCGGTCGAACTTCGCGCCCTGCGGCTTGTCGGCCACCCATGTCCGTCCGGTCACCGTCTCGCCGGGGCCGAGCGCGCGCAGATAATCGATCTCGTGGCGCACCACGACCCAGATATAGGCGTCCTTGTGACTCTGCGGCGCGGCGGCGTCCCAATGTCCTGTCGCAACCTGCTGAATCCACTGGACCCACACCGCATTGTTGACGTGGCCGAGTTCGTCGATGCTCTCCGGCGTCGCGACGAGGTCGAGGGTGAATTCCCTCATGCGAGTTCGACGGTGGTCACCATATAACCCGCATCGCGGAGCGCGGTGACGAGGCTGTCGAGATGCTCGCGGTCGCGCGCTTCGCATTCGATGTCGGTGATCAGGCCCTTGGCGGGCAGCGTCGTGAAGATGCGCTGGTGATAGATTTCGATGATGTTGACCTGTTTCTCGTCGAACAGCTTCATCACCTTGAACAGCGCGCCCGGACGGTCCTGCAAACGGATGCGCAGCCGCGCGATGCGGCCCGAGCGCGCGAGATCGCGCAGCAGGACATTCGCAAGCAGCCGCGTGTCGATATTGCCGCCGGTGAGCACGAGGCCGACCTTGCGCCCCGCGAACTCTTCAGGATGGGCGAGCATCGCGGCAAGCCCCGCCGCACCGGCACCCTCGACCACCGTCTTTTCGATCTGCAGCAGCAGGCTGACGGCGCGCTCCAGATGGCGTTCGGCGACCAGCACGATATCGTCGTTGAGTTCGGCAACGAGCTTGCGGGTATAGGCGCCGGGTTCCTTGACCGCGATACCCTCGGCGAGCGTATCGCCCTCACACGCCATATCGACGCCGTTGAGTTCGGCATACATTGAGGGATAGAGCTCGGCCTGCACCCCGACGAGGCGCATGTCATTCTTGATCCCGCGCGCCGCGGTTCCCATGCCGGCAAGCAGCCCGCCGCCGCCGATCGGCACGATCAGCGTGTCGAGATCGGGCACATCCTCGAGCATTTCGAGCGCCACAGTCCCCTGCCCCGCCGCGACATGCGGATGGTCGAAGGGGTGAACGAAGGTCAGCCCGCGCTCGACTTCGAGCTCGCGCGCATGCGCCGACGCATCGTCGAACTTCTCGCCGAACAGCACGATCTCTGCGCCGTGGCTCGCGGTCTGCGACACTTTCACCTGCGGCGTCGTCTTGGGCATCACGATGGTGACGGGCACGCCGAGACGCTTGCCATGATAGGCGAGCCCCTGCGCATGATTGCCCGCCGACGCCGCGATCACGCCGCGCGCCCGCGCTTCGTCGCTGAGCAGCAGCAGCGCATTGAGCGCCCCGCGCTCCTTATAGGCGGCCGTGAATTGCAGATTTTCGAACTTCAGCCACACTTCGGCGCCGACGAGTTCGGACAAAGTCTGCGAATGCAGCGTGGGCGTGCGGATCACCGCGCCATTAATTCGCTCCGCAGCCGCGCGTACGTCGTCGAGCGAGATCACCGGAAAGTCGGCGGCGGGAGCGATTGCGAGGTCTGTCATAGCGCGGCTGGCCCTAGCCTATCTGGCGCGCCGCGCAAACCATGGTTATGGATTGCCCCATGAGCGAACAAAAATTGCGCATCAGCTTCATCGGGACCGGCGTCATGGGCGGGCCGATGGCGGGGCACCTCGTCAAGGCGGGCCACAGCCTTACCGTCTATAACCGCACCCGGTCGAAGGCCGATGCCTGGGTGGCGCAGCATGGTGGCGCGGCTGCGGGCACGCCCGCCGAGGCCGCGCGCGATGCCGACGTCGTGTTCACCTGCGTCGGCAACGACGACGATCTGGCGCAAGTCACACTTGGCCGTGACGGGGCGTTCAAGGCGATGCGCAAGGGCGCATTGTTCGTCGATCACACCACTGTCTCGGCCCGCATCGCACGCCAGCTTTCGGTCGAGGCCGACGGGCTGGACCTGCTGTGCCTCGACGCCCCCGTTTCGGGCGGCGAAGCCGGGGCGCAGAACGGCACGCTGTCGATCATGTGCGGCGGTACCAAGGCCGCCTTCGCCGCCGCCGAGCCGGCGATGCAGGCCTATGCCGCGCGCATGGTGCATATCGGCGGCCCCGGCGCGGGCCAGACGACCAAGATGGTCAACCAGATCGCGATTGCCGGGGTGGTCCAGGGCCTGTCCGAAGCGCTGCGTTTTGCGCAGGCCTCGCGGCTCGATACCGACAAGGTGTTCGAAGCCGTCTCGGGCGGCGCCGCCGCGAGCTGGCAGATGCTCAACCGCTGGGGGACGATGGCGAAGGACGAGTTCGATTTCGGCTTCGCGGTCGACTGGATGCGCAAGGACCTCGGCCTCGCGCTCGACGAAGCGCGCGTCAACGGCGCAACGCTGCCGGTCGCCAGCCTCGTCGATCAATTCTACGCCGACGTGCAAAAGGCCGGCGGCGGCCGCAAGGATACCAGCTCGCTCGTGACGAGGTTGCCCCGGTGAAACATCTTCTCGTGAAACGCCTGATCCTGAGCGCGCTGGCGCTGTCCCTCGCGACGCCCGCGCACGCCGACACGCTCGTCGACAATGTCAACGGCATCACTCTCGACAAGGACGGCAAGCTCGTCCGTTTCACCGGCCTCGTCATCGACACGCAGGGCAAGGTCAAGCAGCTGCTCGACCGCAAGGACAAACGCCCCGAACGCCCCGATTTTCGCGAAGATGGCCGCGGCCGCACGCTGATTCCGGGACTGATCGACGGCCACGGGCATATCATGGGCCTCGGCTTCCAGCTGATGCTCCTCGACCTGTCGGGCACCAGCAGTCTTGCCGAGGCGCAAGCAGCGATCCGCAAATATGCCGCCGACAATCCCGAAATGCCGTGGATCATCGGCTTCGGCTGGAATCAGGAAAAATGGGGGCTCGGCCGTTTCCCGACCGCCGCCGACCTCGACGCCGCGGTGCCGAACCGCCCTGTCTGGCTGGAACGCGTCGATGGCCACGCCGGCTGGGCCAATACGGCGGCGATGACCGCCGCGAGGATCACGCCCGCGAGCAAGTCCCCCGACGGCGGGCGCATCGAAATGGAGGGCGGCAAGCCGAGCGGCGTCTTCGTCGACGCCGCGATGAGCCTTGTCGACGGCGCCAAGCCCAAACCGCTCGCGCGCGATCTCGACCGCGCCTTCCTGCTCGCGCAGCAAAAGCTGATCGAGCAGGGCATCACCGCGATCGCCGACATGGGGACGAGCATCGCCGACTGGCAGGCGTACCGCCGCGCCGGCGACAAGAAGCAGCTTGCGATCCGCGTGCTGAGCTATGGCGGCGATATCGACAATATGGCGATCATCGCCGGCTCCGAACCGACACCCTGGCTCTATGACGACAAGCTGCGCATGGTCGGGGTAAAACTTTATCTCGACGGCGCGCTCGGCTCGCGCGGCGCGTGGCTGAAGGCGCCGTACAGCGATGCTGCGGGACAAAAGGGCCTGCCGCTGCTCACCCCCGCGCAGCTCCGCAACAAGATGGTGCGCGCGTCGATGGACAAGTTTCAGGTCGCGATTCATGCGATCGGCGACGCCGCCAATGCCGAGGCGCTCGACGCGATCGCCGACCTCACCACCGACCTGGCCACCAACGTTCCGGGCGAGCGCCGCTTCCGGATCGAACATGCACAGATCATCGACCCCGTCGACATTTCGCGCTTTGCGAGCCTGAAGGTCATCGCCTCGATGCAGCCCGTCCACCAGACGAGCGACCGCCTGATGGCCGAAGCCCGCCTCGGCCCCGACCGCCTGAAGGGCGCCTATGCGTGGCGCAGCCTCGAAAAGGCGGGCGTCCGTCTCGCCTTCGGGTCGGACGTGCCGGTCGAAAGCGCGAACCCCTTCCCCGGCATCGCCGCCGCCATCTCGCGCACCGATGCCAAGGGCGAACCCTTCGGCGGCTGGCGTCCCGAGGAGACGGTCAGCCGTGAAGCCGCGCTCGACGGCTTCACCCGCACCGCCGCCTTCGCCGCCTTTGCCGAGGACCGGCTGGGCACGCTGATGCCCGGGATGCGCGCCGATTTCCTGATCCTCGACAATGATCCCTTGCTCGCGAGCCCCGACGAAATCCGCCGCATGACCCCGCTCGAAACCTGGATCGGCGGCTATCGCTATTACAAGAAGAATGAGGGCGCGACCGTTGGCCGCTGATGTGCCGACACGGCGTGCCTTGCTGACCGGCCTCGCCGCGCTGCCTGTGGCAGCCGCCGCGACGGCGGCCGAGCGCAAGGAACGCAAGCCGAAGAAGCGCAAACCCGCCAAGCCCAAAATCCAGCACGTCGACGTGGCGATCATCGGCGCCGGCGTCTTCGGCGCATGGACCGCGTGGCATTTGCTCCGCGCGGGCAAGAGCGTGCGGCTGTTCGACGCTTATGGCGCCGGCCATTGGCGCGCCTCGTCGGGCGGCGAGAGCCGCGTCATCCGCATGGGATATGGCGCCGACACCGTCTATTCGGAGATGGCGCGCGACTCGCTCAAATATTGGAAGGACCTCTCGGACAGCGCCAGCGCCCCGATCTTCCACAATAGCGGCGTTCTCTGGTTCGCACCGCAGGGCGACGCCTATACCGCGCAGTCGCTCGCCTGGCTCCAGGCGAACGGCGTCGGGCACGAGCATGGCGACGTCAGCTGGCTGCAGAATAAATATCGCCAGATCCAATTCTATCAGGGCGAGACCGGGATATTGGAGACCGAGACCGGCGCGCTGATCGCCGGGCGCGGGGTGCAGGAGGTGATCGCCGACGCCCAGATCGAGGTCGAGCGCGTCGTCATGCCCGCGCCGCTCTTTTCAAAACGCGCGAGGAAGCACACGCTGCCCGATGGCGGCACCGCCGACCATCTCGTCTATGCCGCCGGCCCGTGGCTTACCGAACTCTTCCCGCAGCAGCTGATGAACAAGATCGTCGCGACGCGGCAGGAGGTCTATCATTTCGGCGCACCGCAGGGCGACACACGCTTCGCGCCGCCGGAGCTGCCCGTGTGGGCGGACTTCAACAATGGCCGCATCATCTATGGCATCCCCGACCTCGAAGGTGCCGGTTTCAAGATCGCGATCGACGTGCATGGCCCGGTGATCGATCCGGACACGATGGAACGCACACTGACCGCCGAGGGCATCGCCGAGGCGCGGGCCTATGTTACGCGCCGCTTCCCCGGCCTCGCGAACGCTCCGCTGATCGGCGGACGCGTCTGCCAATATGAGAATAGCTCGAACGGCGATTATCTGATCGACCGATTTCCGGGGCAGGAGCGCGTCTGGCTCGTCGGCGGCGGATCGGGCCACGGCTTCAAGAACGGCCCCGCGGTCGGCAAGCGCGTCGCGGCGCATATTCTCGACGCAAGCCTCGCGGTCGAGCCGCGCTTCAGCTTCGCGACGAAGGGCACCGTCGCCGCGCGAACCGTCTTCTGACGATGCGGCTGACCGACTGCCACAATATCTGTCTCTTATACACATCTCCGAGCCCACGAGACACTGAGCGATC
>CAUUIU010000037.1:0-14740 GCA_963545025.1 uncultured Sphingopyxis sp.
ATACGAGATCGCTAAGTGTCTCGTGGGCTCGGAGATGTGTATAAGAGACAGCTACTGGATTGTCTTTTACGCCGCGATGGGCGCGGTGTTCGTGTTTCTGGGGTGAGCTAAGCTCCTCCCTGTCGCGAAGCGATGGGGAGGTGGCAGCGGCGTAGCCGCTGACGGAGGGGCTACGGCGCAGCGTTGCCGCCCCTCCACCACCGGTCCCCCTCCCCACGGCTTCGCCGCAGGGAGGATCTATCGTCAATCGGCTTCGCAGGTTTCGCAGTTGATCACCTCGACGATCATGTCGCCGGGTTCGAGCCGCCGCACCTCCTCTTCCCAGAAGCCATAGGGTTTGCCGCCGCGATAGAGGCGGAGGCCGCGGCCGCCGCTGGACAGCTGGTCGAGGCTGCGGCCGATTTCTTCTGCGCTGACGGGGCGTTCGCGCAGCTGTACCTTGCCGCCGACAGCGGCGAGGTCGGCCATATAGTCGGCGACATGCGCGCCCTGCGCCGACCCTGCGAGCAGCAGACCGGTGAAGCTGACGGGGTTGATGACGTTATTTGCACCCGCCTGACGCGCGAGCAGCTCATTGTCCTGCGCGCGGATGACAACGCTGATCGGCACCTTCGGCGAAAGATGGCGCACGGTGAGGACGATCAGGATCGAGCTGTCGTCGCGACCGGCCGACACCAATACGGTGCGGGCATTGGCGATGCGGACGTCGATCAACGTGTCGTCGTTCGACGCATCGCCCTGCAGCACGTTGCAGCCCATTGCTTCTGCCTCGGCAATGCGCGCGGCCGATTGGTCGATCACGACGATGCAGCTCGGGTCTGTACCGCGCGCGATGAGTTCGCGGACGGCTTCCGCGCCGCTGGTGCCGTAGCCGAGCACGACGCAATGATCGGTGAGCTTTGCCTGGATGCGAGCCATACGCCATTTTTCCCATGTGCGTTTGAGGACGAAATTATAGGCGGTGCCGACGAAGATGAAGAGCACCGCGATGCGGATCGGCGTGACGATCACCGCCTCGATCAGCCGCGAGCGGTCAGACACCGGCGCGATATCGCCGAAACCGGTCGTGGTGACCGAGATCATCGTGAAATAGACGACGTCGAGGAAGCTGATCTGGCCGTCGTGGCTGTCCTTCAGCCCCGCGCGGTCGATCCAGTGGACGAGCACGACGATGCCGATCAGGAAGAAGGCAAGCCCGAGCCGCGCGATGACGTCGGCCCAGATCGGCCATTTGCTCGCGCGCTTCAGCGGCTGAAAGCGGTGCGGCAGCTTGAGCTTCAGCTTGTCGGGCTTGCGGATCATCGGGGCGGCAACTGCTTCATCGGATCGACGGGTACGCGATTTCGGCGCAGCTGGAAATGGAGCTGCGGCTTCTGGACCTGGCCGGTCGCACCGGCGCGACCGATCACATCGCCAGCCTTGACCGCCTGCCCGCGCTGGACGTCGATCTCGCCCGCATGGCCGTAAGCGCTCATCCAGCCGCCGCCGTGATCGATCAGGATCAGCCCGCCGTAAACCGCGATCTGATTGCCGGCATAGGCGACGACGCCATTGCCCGCGGCATGGATCGGTGCGCCTTTTGGGGCGGCGATATTGATGCCGTCGTTGACCTTGCCCGGCGCGAGTGGGCCGAATCGGGCGATCACCGGGCCGGTGAGCGGCCATTGGAAGCGGCCCGCGAAGGTGGCGGGGGCGGCGATGGCAGTGGTGACGGGACGAGCGGGCGCAGCGCTGGCAGCGGCCGGTCGCGCGTCGGCGGTCAGTGCGGGCTGGCTGCCGGTCGCGATATCGTCGATATCGAGCTTGAACGCCGCAGCGCGCGCGGCGACATCGACGGCCGGCAGGGCGCGCGCATGCGAGGGCAGGCGGAGTCGCTGACCGACGCGCAATATATAGGGTTCGTCGAGCGCGTTGATCGTGACGATCTCGCCCCAGTCGGCGCCATAGGCGCGTGCGATGCCGATGCCGGTCTCGCCCGCGCCGACGCGGTGGTAAAGGCCGGCGGGAATACGCAGCGCCTGTCCGGCGCGCAGCGTGAAGGGCGGAGCGAGGTCGTTTTCCATCGCGATCGCGTTCGATCCCGCGCCCGTCATCTCTCCGATCGACCGGAGCGTGTCGCCCGGGCGGACCGTATAGCTGCTCGCGCCGACCCACTTGGCGTTGGTCGCGACGGGTTTGAGCGTCCACACCGGCTGAGCATCGCCGCCGATGACCTCGCCAAGCGGGCGGCGTTCAAAATCGGGCGTCGTCCCGGTTTCGGAGGCGGGATCCGGTGCCGGCCGCGAAGGCGGGACGGGTGTCGCCGGAATGCAGCCGGCGAGCGACACGGCGCACAGTAAGGCCGCGATATGATGTCTGAATTCCCCCATCGGCCCCCTTTGCCAAAGCAAAGCGGCGGTGGCCAGACTTCTGTTTCAGTCTGGTACGGAATGTCGAGTTTAGCAGGGCGAGATTACGTTGTGCTCACCCGATAGGCGCTGCGCAGCGCCGCCAACGACGCATCATGCGTCAGGTCGAGCTGGAGCGGGGTAACCGAGATATAATTGTCGTCGATCGCCTCGAGGTCGCTGTCGTGCGCGAGGCTATGTTCGATGCCGTGGAGCCCGAACCAGTAATAGCGATAGCCGCGCGGGTCGGTGCCCTCGACAATCGAGCCGCGACCATAGTCGTGGAAACCCTGACGGGTGACGCGAATGCCCTGCACCTCGTTGGCGGGGATGGCGGGGAAGTTGATATTGATCAGCGTGCGCGGCGGCGTGTCCATATCGAGCAGCGGGCGCAGCACCTTGGCGCCCCAGGCTTCGGCGGCTTCGAAAGGTACGCTGTCGCCCATGCCTTCCTTGGCATAAACCTGGCTGAGCGCGATCGAGCGAATTCCCGCGAGCGCGCCCTCGATCGCCGCCGACACGGTGCCCGAATAGGTCACGTCGTCGCCAAGGTTGGCGCCGCGGTTGACCCCCGAGAGGATCAGGTCGGGTTTTTCGGGCATCAGCTTGCCGATCGCCATCATTACCGAATCGGTCGGCGTGCCGCTGCACGACCAGCGGCGCTCTTCGTGCTGGCGGATGCGCACGGGGCGCGAGAGCGTCAGCGAGTGGCCGGCCCCCGATTGCTCCTCAGCGGGCGCGCAAACCCAGATATCGTCCGACAGCTGGCGTGCGATCGCTTCGAGGATTTCGAGTCCGGGGGCGTGGTAGCCATCGTCGTTGGTGAGGAGGATGCGCACGGTTTGGTCTTTCTCTCTTCGTCACCCGGACTTGATCCGGGGTCCATTCACGCTGCCGTCGATGGACCCCGGATCAAGTCGGACGAGTCACTTGCCTCGTCCGAGGGTGACGATACTGTTAAGCAGTGGGTTCGAGCCGCGTGATGCCGCCCATATACGGGATCAGCGCCGCCGGAATGTCGACGCTCCCATCGGCCTGCTGATAATTCTCGAGGATCGCTACCAGCGTGCGGCCCACAGCGAGGCCCGAGCCGTTCAATGTATGGACGAACTCGTTGCCCTTCACCTCTTCGCGGCGGAAGCGGGTGTTCATGCGGCGCGCCTGGAAGTCGCCGCAGTTGGAGCAGCTTGAAATTTCGCGGTAGCTATCCTGTCCGGGTAGCCACACCTCGAGATCATAGGTTTTGCGGGCCGCAAAGCCCATGTCGCCGCTGCACAGCAGCATCTTGCGGTACGGCAGTTCGAGCGCTTCGAGAATTTTCTCGGCCGCGCGCGTCTTGCGTTCAAGCTCGGCGTCGCTGTCCTCGGGGCGGACGATCGAGACAAGCTCGACCTTCCAGAACTGGTGCTGGCGGATATAGCCGCGCGTGTCGCGCCCCGCCGACCCGGCTTCGGAGCGGAAGCAGGGGGTGAGCGCCGTCATGCGGATCGGCAGATCGGCTTCGGGGAGGATTTCCTCGCGCACCGCGTTGGTCAGGCTCATCTCCGACGTCGAGATCAGCCAGCGGCCGTCGGTGGTCTGAAACAGATCCTCGCGGAATTTGGGGAGCTGCGTCGTGCCGAACGCCGCTTCGTCGCGCACCATCAGCGGCGTCGCGCATTCGGTGTAGCCGGCTTCGCCCGTCTGCCGGTCGATCATGAACTGACCGAGCGCGCGTTCGAGCCGCGCCATCTGGCCCTTCAGGAAAGCGAAGCGCGCGCCCGACATCTTGGCCGCGGTCTCGAAGTCGAGGCCGAGCGCGGGAGCGAAGTCGGCATGTTCCTGCGGCGCGAAGTCGAAGCTGCGCGGGGTGCCCCAGCGGGAAATCTCGATATTGCTCTCCTCGTCCGTCCCCTCCGGAACGTCGGCTGCGGGGACGTTCGGGAGCGCGGCGAGAGTGTCGTGCAGCGCGGCCAGCTGTTCGCGTTCGGCTTCTTCCTTCGCGGGAAGCGCCGTCTTGAGGTCGGCGACCTCGGCCTTCAGTGCCTCTGCCTTGTCCTTGTCGCCCCCAGCCATCGCCTGGCCGATCAGCTTCGACGCCTCGTTGCGACGCGCGAGCGATGCCTGAATTTCCGTCTGCAGCGCGCGGAGCGATGCGTCCGCCGCGAGGATTTGTGCGGACAGGGGTTCGAGGCCGCGGCGCGCGAGGCCGGCGTCGAACGCTGCGGGATTTTCCCGGATCAGACGGATATCGTGCATGCGCCGCGCTATGGCGGGGCCGTCCGCGCGGCGCAAGCCCGTCTTAGCGTTCGATCAGCCCGGCAAGCTGGCCGATTGCAGTGCCCCAGCCCTCATAGAAGCCCATCTCCTCGTGCTTGGCGCACTCCTCGGGACTCTTGTGGAGCACCCGAGCGGCATAGAGTGTGCCGCCGTCCTGCGGCTCGAAGGTCAGGATCGCGGTCAGCGCGAGCCAGGGTTCGACGGGCTGCCAGCCTTCGGTCATTAGGGTCGTGAAAACCAGTTTCCGCTCGGGGATCGCTTCGAGGAAGCAGCCGTCAACATGCGGCAGGAAGTCGCCGCCGCCTTCGCGCATGCGCGTGACGAAGCCGCCGCCGGGACGCAGATCAAGCGTGTCGACGCGGCATTCGATCGGCGCCGGAATCCACCATTTGGCGAGTTTGGCGGGGTCGCTCCACGCGTCCCACACCACCGATGGCGGCGCCTTGATCAGGCGCGAGATGGTCAGTTCGGTTTCGTTCGTCATTCTTGCTGCTCCTGGGGATTTTGCGATTCGACGAACGCGGCCAGCCGGTCGGTTCGGCCCTGCCAGATCGCGCGTTGCTCGGCGAGCCAGCCCTCGGCAGCGGCCAACCGCTCGACATCGATGTGACAGGTACGGACGCGCCCGCGCTTTTCGGACCGGATCAGCCCCGACGCCTCGAGCACCGATAGATGTTTCATGAAGGCGGGAAGGCCCATGGCGAAGGGTTCGGACAGTCGTTTTACCGGCGTGGCTCCCTTGAGCAGTCGGCTGACGACGGCGCGCCGCGTGGGATCGGCAAGCGCGTGAAAGACCGAGTCGAGAGGCAGCAATTGGTTCACCATATGGAGAACCATACAGATAGTTTGCCGAAGAGCAAACTATTTTCGGCGCGTATGAAAAAAGGGTCGCCCCGAAGGACGACCCTCAGTTAGGTGGTCTGGGTAGCCCCCCGACCGCCAGTGGATCTCGGTTATGCCGCGTCGGCATCATTCTGATTGCGGTTCGCCGCGCGGCGGCGCGCGACGAGCGCCGCTGCTGCTGCACCAAATAATAGCATCATCGGCGGTGCCGGGACAGGGGTCGGATCACCCGAGGATCCGCCATGGCTGCTGCTGCCGCCCGAGCTGGACGAGGACGAAGAAGACGACGAGCTGCTGCTCGACGAGGAGCTGGTGCTGCCGGTCGAACCGAAGCTGCTGGTGCTTCCCGTCGCGCCCGACGAGGTCGCGCCGCTCGAAGTGCTGCTGGACGACGAGGAAGAGGACGAACTGCTCGACGAAGAACTGCTGCTGCCCGAACCGCCCGAGCTGCTGCTCGAACCGCCCGAGCTGCCCGAACTGCCGCCACGCGACGAACTGCCGTGCGACGAGCTGCCCTTCGACGAGCTGCCCCAGCCCGAGCTGCCATGCGAGCTGCCGCCCTTTGACGAGCCGCCCGACGAGGACGAACTCGACGAGGAAGAAGAAGAGGAGGACGAGGAGCTCGATGACGAGCTGCTGCTCGACGAGGAGGTGCTGACACCGCCGGTCGAGGTCGAAACATTGCCCGACGAGGTGCTGACATTGCCCGACGAGGTCGATACGCTGCCCGTCGACGTGCTCACACCGCCGGTGGAGGTCGACACGCTGCCGGTCGAGGTCGAAACGCCGCTCGATGTGCTGACGCTGCCGGTCGAGGTCGAAACGCCGCCGGTCGACGTCGAAGTGCTGACGCCGCCGGTTGAGGTCGACACGCCGCCCGAAGTGGTGCTGCTCGACGTGCTCACGCCGCCGGTCGTGGTCGAGGTGACGACGACGCTGCCGCCACTGCCACCGCTGCTGCTGCCGCCGAAGAAGCCGCCAAAGAAGCCACCGCCGAAACCGCCGCCAAAGCCGCCACCGATCACGGTAACGCCGCCGCCGCTGCCGCCGCCTTCGAAACCGCGCTGCGGGAAGGGCGCGTAGGGGATCGGGGGCAGGGGGATCGTCTGCGTGACAACCTGGGTCTGCGGGGTCGCGGTGCGGATGACGCGCTTCGTCGTGACGACGCGGCGAATCCGCTTCACCGGCTTGCGCGCCGCGTGGCGTTTGCGCACGACCTTCTTGCCGGCGCAGGGCGAGCAGGACTGCACTGTCTGGGCGCGCGCCTTCGGAACGTCTGCGATCTGCATCGCGCCGCTGCCGATGATCGCGCCGCCGCAAGTGCAGGCGCAAAGCTTGGCGAGGGCCATTCGGACAGACATAGGTTTCTCTTTCTTTCCCGTTGCAGGTGCGCCGTCTGCCGGTGACCGACCCCCTGTTGCACCTTCTGCTATGCGTAAATGGCCAAAGCTTTGTGAACGCGGCAATTGCGTTAACCGCGTTTGCCTGTCCGAGAGCGGGAAACTAACCGCGAAATCAACCAAAAACGCTATATCTGTCCCAAAACAGCACGGAAATGACAATGATTCTATGTCCTTGTTAATTTCTGGCTCGAAATGGGGCGCTTTGGCGGGTCCGGTTTCGGGTGACAGAATCGCTGCCCCGACCGCCCCGGTTCAGCTTCGCTTCACGCCCCGCGCGCTAGCCGCCGCTTCCCGCTTGTGTCGCAACCGGCGGCTGGTTATAGGCCCGGCGCATCGCAGGTTCGCCAGATGGGCGGTGCGGCAATGAGGAAAGGACGCGAGAGCCCTTTATGCCAACCAAGATTGCCGACGTAGGTGCTGACGCTCTTCTGGAAGCAAAATCCAATCTCGACTCGGATTATCTCCCGAGTGAAGACGAAGAGTTCATGAACGAGCGGCAGCAGGACTATTTCCGCGGCCTGCTGCTTGCGTGGAAAAAATCGATACTTACCGAATCCGAATCGACGCTGGCGCATCTGCAGGACGGACCGCTGCGCGAACCCGACCTGGCCGACCGCGCGTCGAGCGAGACCGACTGGGCGATCGAACTGCGCACCCGCGACCGCCAGCGCAAGCTCATCGCCAAGATCGATTCGGCGATCCGCCGCATCGACGAAGGCGAATATGGATATTGCGCGGTGACCGGCGAACCGATCTCGCTCGCGCGCCTGCAGGCCCGCCCGATCGCGACGATGACGCTGGAGGCGCAGGAGCGCCACGAGCGCAACGAGCGCATCTCGCGCGAGGATTGACCCACCGGGGGACAATCCCCGCATTCCATTTACGTTTCCGCAAGGGCTCGCTTCTAGATTCGCGGACCTGACATATACCGCGGGGAACAGGTCGCAATGGAATCGCGCGTACCATCAACTTTGGACGAAGAAGTCGCCGCCCTGTCGCGCGGCGCCGACCGGGATAGCCTGTTCATGCAGGCAAAGCTTACGATTCCGGGGCAGACCGCCCAGACGGACGTGCGCGTGCGCAACCTGTCGGCCGGCGGCATGCTCGCTGAAAGCACCGTTCGCGTCGAACAGGGCGTGACGATCGAGGTCGAACTGCGCAACGTCGGCTCGGTTCCGGGACGCATTGTCTGGGTCGGTGAAGGCAAGTTCGGCATCGCCTTCGACCGCCAGGTCAATCCACAGGCGGTCCGTCGTCAGGTTGTTCAGAAGGTGGAAGTTCCGCCGCATATCTCGGCGCTGGACCGGGGCCCCTTCTACCGCCGGCGCTGACGCGCAAAGACGTCAGCCGGCGGTAGGGCTTTAGCGATCAGGCGATCGCGAGCATCTCTTCCTTGATTTTGAGCTTTTGCTTTTTCAATTGCGCCAGCGCGGCTGCATCGGGGCAGGGGCGGCGCTCTTCATTCGCAATTTTCACGTCGAGGTCCGCATGGCGGGACTTCAGGGCGGAAAGGTGCGTAACGCTCATCGGCCATTCTCCTTTTCGACTCGGGTTGGCAGAGGTGAGTAAAACACGAATCGCCCCGCTTGTCGTATCGATTCGGCCAGACGGTGCCCGTTGCGGACGGGCCGTGATCGTGGCAGGAGAGCGGCGTGAACCCCGAAGAAATCTCCCAGCGCCTGGAACTGTTGAGGATCGAGCACCGCGACCTCGACGCCGCGATCATCGCGCTTGGCGATGCGGGGGTGCCCGACCAGTTGCAGATGGCGCGGATGAAGAAGCGCAAGTTGCGGCTTCGCGACGAAATTGCCTGGTGCGAAGACCAGCTGGTGCCCGACATCATCGCCTGACGCGAAACGATTGATTTAAAACGGGACGACCGGGGACGGCAAAATTCATGGTTAGCGCCATTGCGGCGCTCCACGCCTCCGTGCATTTCTGCGCCATGGTGACGGGGCAAGTCGAGAGCCGGGCAATCGGCCAGCCGGTGCAGCGCGCACAGGTGGAAAATCTTTATGTCGAGGCGATGCTGATCGCCGACGAGGCGCATGCCGCCTTCGCCGCCGAGCGCGACCTTGGCCGTGTCGGGCACGACAGTCTGCTCCAGATCGGCCTCGCGTGCGAGTCGCTGAAGACGACGACGCGGCTGATGCACATCATCGCCTGGCTGCTTCACCGCCGCGCGATGATGGCGGGCGATCCAGGTGCGGGACCGAACGACAGCGCGGCGCGCATTGGCGAAGCGGTCGCGGCCGACTGGTCGATATGCGATCGCTTCGATGCCTCGGTGCGGCGCATCATTACCGCTAGCGAACGGCTGTTCGAGCGCATCGCGCAGATCGAGGCGGGATGGGAAGCCCCGCCGGTCACCCCGGTGCAGCAATTGTTCGCGCAGCTTCAGGCACGGCTTTAGCCCAACCACTCCACCCACGCGCCGTGCGCGTGCGAATGGGCGAGTGTGCGCGGCGCATCGCCGCCCGGCCAATGGCGCACGACGAGTTCGTGATGATGCACCGTCCGGTTCGCCTCGAGCGCGATCCAGGCCAGCGGTCGGTCGACGCTCGCACGCGCGCCCGCCGCCTCCATTGCGGCGGTGACGCGCGCCTGCTGGTCGGCGGGCACATATTGCCAGACGATCGAATGCATCAGCACCCGCGTCGTCCCAGCCGCCTGCGGCCGCGCGAGCTCGGCCTCGACGAAATCGGCCGCGTTGGCGCGCACAAGGGTCGGCGCCTCCTGGTGCGCGGCGCCGATCGCCGCCTCCATGCGCGCGAAGCGGATATGATGTTCGGGCCAGATATAGGCCTTCAGCCGTAGCGCCTGCGCCGGGTCGGTCAGGTCGACCGGCGCGACGTCGCAGCCTTTGAGTCCGGTAAAGCCGATGCCGTGCTGCGGCGGATGATTTCCGCGCCATTCGGGGGTGAAGGCCATGACGCCCGGATGCGGCCCGACCTGCACCCCGCCGAGATCATAATGATAGCGGTCGAGCATCAGGTTGATCCCCGCGCTCGACCCGATCTCGATACAGTCGAACAGCGGCGGCAGGCCTTCCTCGACCAGCCACAGCATCGCGGCGATGAAGTTCGCCGAGCGCCCCGCCTCGTTGGTCTGCGGCGGGCCGTCGAGCCAGGGGAGCAGCTCCGCCTCGTGGCGGTTCACCACCGCGCCGACAATCGCGGCGTCGTTGATACCGTCGGCATCGGCGTAGATCGGCGCGAGGTCGGGCGTCGTGCCCGAAAGATGGAGCGCGTGAATGCCGCCGGCGGCGCGCAACGGCAACGCATCGGCAAGCGGTGCGCCCTGCCAGCCGGCGATGCGGCGCGCGAAGTCGGTGGTCGGCTTGTCGAGCAGTGCGGCGATCGCCGCGACAACGCGCGCGGTGATCGGCGCGTCATTGGCGCGGCAATAGAGCACCTGATTGGCGAATGCGGTGCGGACCGCCTTGGGTCCGGTCTGCCCCATGTCCACCTTTTGGTAGCGCTCGCTCATTGCCCTTTCTCCCGTCGCCGCTTATGGGCACGGCGTTTATGCCCGAACCGATCATCTTTGCCATCCCGAAAGGACGGATCCTCGACGAGGCGCTGCCGCTGCTCGCGCGCGTCGGCATCGAGCCCGCGGCGGATTTCTTCGACAAGAGCAGCCGGGCGCTGGTGTTCGCCACCAATCAGCCGCACATCTCGTTGATCCGCGTACGCGCCTTCGACGTCGCGACCTTCGTCGCGCATGGTGCGGCGCAACTGGGTATCGTCGGGTCGGATGTCGTCGACGAGTTCGACTATAGCGAGCTTTACGCACCGGTCGACCTTGGGATCGGCTATTGCCGCCTGTCGCTCGCTGGCCCGGCCGATGCGCCGCCGCCGGGGATCGGAGCGAGCCATATCCGCGTCGCGACCAAATATCCCGCGACGACGCGCCGCTGGTTCGAGACGCAGGGCATCCAGGCCGAGTGCATCAAACTCAATGGCGCGATGGAAATCGCGCCGAAGCTCGGGCTTGCATCGCACATCGTCGACCTGGTTTCGACGGGGCGGACGCTCGTCGAAAATGCGCTCGCCGAACAGACGGTCATCAGCGAGGTTTCGGCCCGGCTGATCGTCAACCGCGCGGCCTTCAAGCTGCGCTCGGCCGAGGTGCCGGCACTCGTCGAGAAATTCCGGCAGGCGGTGGGCGATGCGGCGGCTTGATGCTTCCGAACCCGGCTTTGCGGCCGAGTTCGACGCGCTGGTCAACGATCGGCGCGAGAGCGCGTCCGACGTCTCGGCCGATGTCGCCGCGATCATCGCGCGAGTGAAGGCCGAGGGCGACGCGGCGCTCGCCGACTATACCGCCAAGTTCGACCGTTTCGACCTCGACGCGAGCGGCTGGAGCATCTCGAAAGCCGAATGCGCCGCGGCTTATGAGGCGCTGGCGCCAAATTTGCGCGACGCGCTGAACCTCGCAGCCGAGCGCATCCGCGCCTATCACGCGGCGCAGCTTCCCGAGGACCGCGACTATCGCGATATCTCTGGTGCGCGGCTCGGTGCGCGGTGGAATGCCGTCGATGCGGCCGGCGTCTATGTTCCGGGCGGACGCGCCGCTTATCCCTCTTCGGTGCTGATGAACATCTTGCCGGCCAAGGTCGCAGGCGTCGAACGCATCGTCATGATGACCCCGACGCCGGGCGGCGAGACCAATCCGGTGGTGATGGCGGCCGCGCATATCGGCGGGGTCGACGAAATCTGGCGTATCGGCGGGGCGCAAGCGGTCGCCGCGCTCGCCCATGGCACCAACCGTGTCGCGCCCGTCGATGTCGTGACCGGACCCGGCAACGCCTGGGTCGCCGAGGCCAAGCGGCAGCTCTATGGCGTGGTCGGGATCGATATGGTCGCCGGGCCGAGCGAGATCGTCGTCGTCGCCGACAACAGGAACGCACCGCATGTCATCGCCGCCGACCTGCTAAGCCAGGCCGAGCATGATCCGACGAGCCAGTCGATCCTGTTCACTGACGATGCAGCATTTGGCGACGCGGTTGCGGCTGCGGTCGCGGATGTCATCCCGACGCTGTCGACCGCATCGACGATGCAGACAAGCTGGGCCGACAATGGCGCCATCATCGTCGTGCCGCGCCTTGCCGATGCGATCCCGCTCTGCGACCGGCTGGCGCCCGAACATCTCGAACTCGCAGTCGATCCCGCCGAGGCCGACGCGCTCTTTGCCAAAGTGCGCCATGCCGGTTCGGTCTTCCTCGGCCGCCAGACTCCCGAAGCGATCGGCGATTATGTCGCCGGCCCGAACCATGTGTTGCCGACTGGCCGCCGCGCCCGTTTTTCGAGCGGGCTGTCGGTCACCGATTTCATGAAGCGCACCAGCTTCCTCGCGCTCGACGAAGCAAGCCTGGCCGCGATCGGCCCGGCCGCGGTCGCGCTCGCGGGTGCCGAGGGGCTTCCCGCCCATGCGCTTAGCGTCCAGAACAGATTGAAGTAGAGAATCATGAACAAACGCGCCCAGTCCCGCTCCGCCGCCCGCCTCGCCGCCGTTCAGGCGCTCTATCAGCACGAGATGGAGGGCACGGCCGTCGCCAAGCTGATCCACGAATTCCATCAGCACCGCATCGGCGCGACGATCGAGGACGAGGAATATGCCGCCGCTGACACCGCCTTCTTCGACGATATCGTGAAGGGCACGCTCGCGCGCCTCGACGAGATCGACGCCGGGATCGTTGCGCGGCTCGCGAGCGGCTGGTCGATGGAACGGCTCGACCGCACCATGAAGGCGATCCTGCGCGCGGGCTCGTATGAGTTGATGGCGCGCGGCGATGTGCCGGTCGGCGCCGTGGTCAGCGAATATGTCGATGTCGCGAAGGCGTTTTTCGACGCGCGCGAGGCCGGGTTCGCCAATGGGCTGCTCGACGCGATCGGTAAGGACGTGCGCCCCAAATAAGGTGCCGGTCCCCCGGGGAAGCCGGGGATCGACGAACTGTCGAACCGATGCCGGGACGAGCCGCGCCGGGTCTCTGCTTTCGTCGGGATGCGGCTTGGGCTAAACCTGCGGCCATGAGCGAAGCCGATTTCATCGCGCGCCTGCGTGCCATTGCGACCGATCCCGCCGCGCGCGGGCTGGCCGACGACGCCGCCGAGTGGGAAGGACTGGTCCTCACCCACGACATGATCGTCGAGGGCATACATTTCCTTCCCGATGACACGCCGCAGGACGTCGCGTGGAAACTCGTTGCGGTGAACCTGTCCGACCTCGCCGCCAAGGGCGCAGCGCCGATCGGCATCCTGGTCGGCTACAGCCTTGGCGATGAGGCGTGGGATGCGGCTTTCGTCGAGGGTCTGGGCGAGGCGCTGCGCCGGTTCGGTATCATCCTGATCGGCGGCGATACGGTGCGCGTTCCCGCGGGCGCGCCGCGCAGTTTTGGGCTGACCGCGATCGGGCGCGCGCCGCCGGGCGGGGCGCCTTCGCGCAGCGGCGTCCGGCCGGGCGACCAGATCTGGGTCACGGGAACGATCGGCAATGCCGGGCTCGGGCTCGCGATGCGGCTGGGGCAGGTCGAACCGAACGAGACCTGCCTTGCCGCCTATCGCCGACCGCAGCCGCAGCTCACCCTTGGGCAAGCGGTGGTGCCACATGTCCACGCCATGATGGATGTGTCCGACGGCCTGCTCATCGATGCGCAGCGGATGTCCGCGGCGAGCGGTTGCGAGATCGGGCTGATGCTCGAGTCCGTGCCGCTATCGGCGGCGCTGCTCGCGGTGCGTCCCGATGTGCTCGATACGCGGCTCGCCGCGGCGACGGCGGGGGATGATTACCAGCTTCTTTTCGCCGCCGACCCCGCCGCCGCGCCCGCGATCCGCGAGATCGGCGCGGCGCTTAACATCGCGGTGACCTCCATCGGCCATGCCGGGGTGGGCGAGGGAATCATGCTGACGTACCGGGCGCAGCGCATCGCGCTGCCCGAGCGTCTCGGTTTCATGCACTAAGGCCGAAATCCACGAAAAAGTGCGGAATTACCGGGGTTGCCCTTGGCATCCTTTCTTCCCATAACTCGGCGTCCAAATTTGGGGCGGTCGCATCAGGGGAGAGAGCGAGCCGGCAACAATAAGTCGGACGTTCGACTGCTATCTCTGCGTTCGCCCTTCTCAATGGGGAAGGAATAGACACGCATGAATCCGGTTTTGATCGCGATAGCGTGCGGCCTGTTGGCCGTGCTCTATGGGTTCATTACGTCGCGGCAGGTGCTCAGCGCATCGGCGGGTAATGAAAAAATGCAGGAAATCGCCGCCGCCATTCAGGAAGGCGCCAAGGCCTATCTCGGCCGCCAATATCGTACCATCGCCATCGTCGGCGTCGTCGTCGCCATCCTTGTCGGCCTGTTTCTCGGCCCGATTTCGGCGACGGGCTTTCTGATCGGCGCCATATTGTCGGGCGTCGCCGGCTTCGTCGGCATGAATATTTCGGTCAAGGCCAACGTCCGCACCGCGGCCGCGGCGCAGACCGGGCTTCAGGCGGGCCTGACCATGGCGTTCCGCGCCGGCGCGATTACCGGCCTGCTTGTGGCGGGGCTCGCGCTCCTCGCGATCTCGGTCTTCTTCTGGTATCTGATCGGTCCCGGTGGTTACACCGTCGGCGGTGAGGATCGTACCGTGGTCGATGCGCTCGTCGCGCTCGCGTTCGGCGCTTCGCTGATCTCGATCTTCGCGCGTCTCGGCGGCGGTATCTTCACCAAGGCCGCCGACGTCGGCGCCGACCTGGTCGGCAAGGTCGAGGCCGGAATTCCCGAGGATGATCCGCGCAACCCCGCGGTGATCGCCGACAATGTCGGCGACAATGTCGGCGACTGCGCCGGCATGGCCGCCGACCTGTTCG
>CAUUIU010000038.1:0-14569 GCA_963545025.1 uncultured Sphingopyxis sp.
GAGATCGCTCAGTGTCTCGTGGGCTCGGAGATGTGTATAAGAGACAGATCAAACGCACCGTCGAGGACGGCTTTTCGCGGGTGCGCGTGCGCGGCGAGCTGTCGGGAGCGAAACGTGCGGCGTCGGGGCATTTTTACGCGGCGCTGAAGGACGATAATGCGCTGATCGACATGGTAATGTGGAAGGGGCAGGCGGGGCGCCTCGCCTTTCGGCCCGAGGATGGGATCGAGGTGATCGCGACCGGCAAGCTCACCACCTATCCTGGCCGCTCCAAATATCAGCTCGTCGTCGATACGCTCGAGGTCGCGGGCGAAGGCGCGCTGATGCTCTTGTTCGAAAAGCTCAAGGCGCGCCTCGGCGCCGAGGGGCTGTTCGACACCGACCGCAAGCAGCCGCTTCCGCGTCTTCCGAAAGTTATCGGGGTCGTCACCTCGCCGACGGGAGCGGTGATCCGCGACATTCTCCACCGCCTTGCCGACCGATTTCCGATGCACGTCATCGTCTGGCCGGTGCTGGTGCAGGGCGACGGCGCCGCGGCGCAGGTTGCCAATGCCGTGCGCGGCTTCGACGCGCTGGTGCCCGGCGGCCCGGTGCCGCGCCCCGACCTTGTCATCGTCGCGCGCGGCGGCGGCTCGATCGAGGATCTGTGGGCGTTCAACGAGGAGGCGGTTGTGCGCGCGATCGCCGACTGCCGCATCCCGACGATCAGCGCGGTGGGCCATGAAACCGACGTGACGCTCGCCGACCATGCCGCCGACATGCGCGCGCCGACGCCGACCGCCGCCGCCGAAATGGCGGTGCCGGTGCGCGCCGAATTGCAGGAACTGCTCATTCATCGCGCGGGCCGCATGATCGGCGCCGCGAACCGGCATCAGGCGCTGGCGAGCGAGCGGTTGACCGCACTCGCGCGGCATTTGCCCAAACGCGAGGGGCTCTATGCGCCGCAGCGCCAGCGGCTCGATGACGCGCACGGCCGGATCGACCGCAGCCAGCGCCACCGGCTGGCGGTGGTGGCCGAACGGCTCGCGACGCGGGGCGGCACGCTGCGGCCGACACTGCTTGCGCGTCGCTGGGACCGCGAGCGCGCTCTGATCGAAGGGTTGGGGCGGCTGCTCACCTCGCTCGATCCGCGGGCGCTGCTGTCGCGCGGCTATGCGATGGTGCGCGATTCAGGCGGGGCGATCGTCACGACCGCGGACAAGGCGCACGCTGCCGCCCATTTGCGACTGCAGTTCGCCGATGGCGAGGTTCCGGTCATCGTGACCGACGCCGCTGCCCCGCCGTCGCCGCCTGAAGCACCCAAGCCCGTCCCACGCGCGCCGCCGGCGGCGCCAAAGCGGGGGCAAGGCGAGCTTTTTTGACGCCGGCAGGGGTGGCCGCGCCGCGCTTAGCTGATATAGTCGCGGCAATGACTTACCGCCGAACGGACACCGAATCATGTTGATCGCCAGCCGCAACCGCCTCGCCCGCCTCCACTATGGCCCCAACGGGTTCCGTATCCTGTCGCCCGGCGACCATGTGCTGTGCGCGGTCAGCGGCGCACCGATCGGCCTCGACGAACTTCGCTACTGGTCGGTCGCCCGGCAGGAGCCCTATGCCACCGCCGAGATATCGGTTCAGGCTGAACTGGACGCCGCGCGCAGGGCATGAGGTTCGCCCGACACGGGCGCCGCTGTTCCGCGGCGCTGCCCCTGACGCTCGTCGCCGCGAGCTGCGTTGCTGCCGCGGCCGAGCCCAAGCTGCGTTCGCCGCCTCCCCCGATCGCCATTGCTTCCAAGCCTTCGCCGCCCGCTGCGCCGGTACCCGCCGACTTTGCGCTGCGCGGCGTTCCCGAACAGGGCGCGGTGCTGATCGGTCGGGCGCCCGGCGGCACCCGAACATTGACCTTCGACGGGAAGCCGATCCCTTTCACCGCCGACGGTGCCTTCCTGATCGCTTTCGATCGCGATGCGGGGACGAGCGCGCGGCTCGTCGCAACGCTCGCTGACGGGCGGCTGGTCGAGCGTCTTTTGTCGGTGGCTCCCGGCACCTGGCGGATCGAACATATCAACACGCCCTATCGCGGCGGCGCGGCGAGCGACGCCGAGCTTGAGCGCCGCCGCCCCGCCGAGCTGGCACGGATAGCGGCGGCGCGGGCGATGCGGGTCGAATCCGACGGGTGGAAGCAGCAATTCCGCTGGCCGGTTGCCGGGCGGCTGTCGGGTTTCTTCGGGTCGCAGCGTTTCTATCAGGGCAAGCCCGCGAGCTATCACACCGGAACCGACATCGCGGTTCCCGCCGGAACACCCTTTGTCGCGCCCGCCGACGGCGTGGTCGTGCTCGCTGCGACCGCGCCCTTCACGCTCGAGGGCAATCTCCTCATCGTCGACCATGGCATGGGACTGTCGAGCGCCTTCCTCCATTGCCAGCGCCTCGACGTGAAGACCGGTGACCGCGTGACGCAGGGGCAGCGGCTGGGCACGGTCGGCGCCACGGGGCGGGCGAAGGGCGCGCATATGCACTGGGGTCTGAAGTGGCGCGATGCGCGGCTCGATCCCGGAAAGCTGGCGGGACCGATCCGCGGCTGAAGGCCGTCCGACTGCGATTGAATTCGTAACCAATGAAACAAAATGTCGCGCCCTGCAGCTTTGCGACCACTTGCGTTTCAACCAAAACCGGACTTGTTGCAAATACGTCACAATGGGCTTTGAAACGACGGAAAGCGCGGGGAATTCCCTTTACTCCCGATGAACGAGCAGCCATCCCGCACGCTATCGGGGTGTCTATGCGTCGCGCTTTTGCGTCGTCGCGTCGGGGGCCCGGGTATCTTTTATCACTCAGTAGCAAGGGACTGCACTGTGAAGAAAACCCAATTTTCGATGCTGAAACTGAGCGCCGCACCGCTGGTGCTGAGCGTCGCTCTGGCTTCGGCACCCGCCTATGCGCAGGACGCAGCCGACGACGAAGGCGAAGCCACGATCGTCGTCACCGGCTCGCGCATCGCGCGTCCGAACCTCGATTCGAACAGCCCGGTTGCTGTGGTTAGCGGCGACGCGACCGTCGAAAACGCCGACGTCACGCTCGACACCTTCCTGAACACGCTGCCGCAGGTCAACCCGGCCGGCACGACCACGTCGAACAACCCCGGCAACGGCGGCCAGTCGAACATCGACCTTCGCGGCCTCGGCGCCAACCGTAACCTCGTCCTGATCAACGGCCGCCGCCCGATGGTGTCGGCGTCGAACCAGACGGTCGACTTGAACACCATTCCGCAGGGCCTGATCGAGCGCATCGAAATCGTGACCGGCGGCGCCGGCGCGGCTTATGGTGCCGACGCTATCGCGGGCGTTGTCAACCTGATCCTCAAGGACAATTTCGAAGGCATCGACCTTCGTGCGTCCTACTCGAACTCGATCCCCGAAACTGACGCGCGTGAATATCAGTTCAGCGGCATCATCGGCGGCAACTTCGCCGACGGTAAGGGCAACATCGCGTTCTCGGCCGAATATTCGAAGCGCCAGGGCATGATCAAGGCGCAGCGCGACTTCGCGTCGCAGGCGACCTCGACGACCGGCTCGTTCCCGACGGGTTCGTTCACCAACAGCGGCACCAACCCGATCACTCAGGCATCGGTCAACGCGCTGTTCGCCACTTATGGCGTTACGGCGGCGCAGACGCCGACGATCAGCCAGCTCGCGTTCAACTCGGACGGCTCGCTGTTCGGTCGCGGTGCCTTCAACAACCCGCTCAACGTATCGAACTTCCGTTACGACCTGTCGTCGCCGGCGAACCCGAACCTCAACTTCTTCCCGGACTTCTACAGCTACAACTTCGACATCGTGAACATCCTCGTCCTCCCGCTGGAACGCAAGTCGGCGTTCCTGACGGCGAATTACGAGATTTCGCCGGCGTTCGACGTGTTCGTCCAGGGTGGCTACACCGACTATAGCTCGTCGACCGCACTCGCGCCGACCCCGGTCAGCACCGGCATCGTGAACCCCGCCAACACGGCCGCCTCGGTTCTCAACGCGCGTTCGTCGCTCGTGTCGCCGACCGGCCGCATTACCGGCTTCATCGTGCCCGTCACCAACCCGTTCGTTTCGGCTGATCTTCGCTCGCTGCTCAACACGCGCACCGGTGACGATCCGAACGTCGCGGGCGTGGGTGCCGCCGAAGGTATCCGCATCGGTTACCGCTTCCTCGGCACCGGCCTTCGCGAGCAGCAGCTCGACAACCGCGTGATTCAGGGCCTCGCCGGCCTGCGCGGCGAGTTCGCTCCCGGCTGGCGTTATGAAGCCTATTACAGCTGGGGCGAAACCACGATCGACCAGCGCGCAACGGGCAACGTGAACGTCCAGCGCGTCCAGGAACTGCTCGAAGCACCCGACGGCGGCGCCAGCCTCTGCGACGGCGGCTTCAACCCGTTCGGCATTCAGCCCTTCTCGGCCGATTGCGTCGAATATGTCGACGAAGTCGGTGTGACCAAGACGGTCTTCACGCAGAAGGTCGCCCAGGCCTATGTTTCGGGCGAACTGACCGACCTGCCGGGCGGTCCGCTTGGCGTCGTCTTCGGTGTCGAACAGCGCAAGTTCAAATACACGTTCGATCCGGGTTCGCTCTTCGGCCCGATCGCCGGTTTCAACACCAGCACGCCTGACCTCGGCACCAACAAGTTCCTCGACTTCTTCGGCGAACTTCGTGCCCCGATCATGGATACGCTCGAACTGTCGCTGACCGCTCGTCACTCGAAGAGCGACTTCAACGACATCCAGAACGGCGTGAACGGCGCCCCGTCGAACGATTGGACCTATGGTGGCACGATCACCTTCAGCCCGATCGACGAAGTCCGTCTGCGTGCCAGCTATCAGCACTCGGTTCGTGCGCCGAACTTCGGCGAACTCTTCTCGGGCGGTGGCAGCTTCCCGCAGATCTTTGATCCCTGCTCGATCAACTCGAACTTCCGCCAGACCGGCGGGGCAGCGGCGAGCGCGCTTTGCGTCGCGACCGGCGTCGGTGCCGGCACGGTCGGGACGTTCGTTCCGTCGCCGGGCGCCCAGGCGTTCATCACGACGACGGGCAACCCGAACCTGAAGCCGGAAAAATCGGACACCTTCACCGTCGGTGCGGTGTTCCAGGCCCTCGGCTTCACGGGCTCGATCGACTATTACAACATCAAGATCGAGGACACGATCCTCAACCCCGACGTCAATGAAATCATCGCATCCTGCTATGGCTACAACGACATCAACCCGAATCTCAGCGGCACGAGCCCCTATTGCGATGCAATCGGACGTTCGGGCGATGCGATGACCGGTATCTACCTCCCGGCTTCGCTGGGTGGTGACGCGAACGGTTACTTCCAGTTCGTCAACGCCGGTTCGGTCAAGACCTCGGGTATCGACGTCCAGCTGGGTTATCGTCTGCCGACCGAATTCATCGGCGAAGACAGCGCGCTGAACTTCAACCTGGCCGTCAACTATCTGATCGACTTCAAGAACGTCGGTCTGGGTGGTCTGAAGACTGACTATGCGGGTACCGCTTCCTACTTTGGCGCAGGGCTCGGCACGAGCTTCCCGCGCTGGAAGGCGACGCTCAACACCAAGTTCAACATCTCGCGTGAACTGAGCTTCGACAGCCGTATCCGCTTCATCGATGCGATGGAAAACCGTGCGGCTCGCCAGTATATCGGCGAAACCTTCACGGGTCCGGGCAGCGTCTTCTACTTCGACTTCGCGCTCCAGGCCGAAGTCGATGCGATGACCTTCCGCATCGGTCTGAACAACGCGTTCGACCGCAAGCCGGAAACCTACTCGCCGAACGTTCAGTCGGGTACCGATCCGTCGCTGTACGACGTCATCGGCCGCCGCGCTTATGTGTCGGCACGCCTGAAGTTCTAAGCTTTTCGAAGCGAACTTAAAGGAGAGGGCGGGACTGGTGTCCCGCCCTCTTTTTTTATAGACAGCGCCGATGACCGTGACCGAGAGAATGCGCGCTGCTTATGCCGCCTATGCCAAGGGCGATTTTGCGACTGCGAAAGCCCAGGGCGAAGCGGCGCTCAGCGTCCAGCCCGCCAATCCGACCATCCTCCAACTGCTCGGCGTCGTATCGTGCCAGACCGGCGCTTTGCGACAGGGCGCGGATTATCTTCGCCGCGCGCTCGCAAGCGGTGGCAATAGCAGCGACACCCGGATCAACCTTGCCCGCGCGCTGCTGGATCTTGGCGATACCGACGAAGCCGCGCAGATATGCGCCGAAGGCGACCTCGCCGGATCGCCCGAGCTTCAGGCGATGCAGGCGCAGATCTTGAAGGCGCAGGGCCGGACGACCGAGGCGAGCTGGGCGTATGAAAAACTGGTTTCCGAGGACCCCAAGGACTTCAACGCCTGGAACAATCTGGGCAACGCACGGCACGAGAGCGGCGACCTTGAAGGTGCGCTGCAGGCCTTCCAGCACGCGCGCCAGATCGATCCCGGATCGTCGCTGATCCACACCAATATGGGCCGCGTCCTGATCTCTATGGACCGCTATGAGGAAGCGTGCCTTCTGCTTGAAAAGGCGGTGCTGCTGTCGCCCAAGGACCCCGCTTTGCTGCTCGAACTGGGCCGGACCCTGACTAGCATCAACCATCTTGAGGGAGCGCTGCGCGCACTGGGTGAAGCGGCGCGGCTCGATCCGTCCGATCCCAAGATTTTCCTTGCCATCGCGGTTGCCTTTCTGGACCTCGAAAACAATGACCAGGCCGAAAAGGCGCTCCGATTTGCCATCAAGGCCGACGCGCGCTTCGTTCCCGGCTACCTCAATCTCGGCATCCTGCTCGAAAAGGCCAGCCGCACCGACGAATTGCGCGCCCTGATCGCGGGGGCCGAGGCGGAAGGGCTGGCGGGCGACGAGATCGACTATCTGCGCGCATTGCTGCTCAGCCGTGACGGCGACCGCGCCGCGGCGCTCGATCTGGTGCGCGATCTCTATTCACCGGCGATCAATCCGTCGATCAAGGCGCAGTTCGCTGGGCAACTCGCGGACCGGCTGGATCGCACTGACGACGCCATCCGCTTCTACGAGGATATGAACGCGGCACAGGCGCAAAGTCCGATGGGCGTCGGCGTCGACCGTAGCGCCTATCAACGCGCTATCGCGGCACTCGACGCGCAGACGACCGCCGCCTGGTTCGCCGAATGGGCGCCGCCGCCGCTGCCCGCCGATCGGCCGGCGCCTGCCTTCCTCGTGGGCTTTCCCCGTTCAGGCACGACGTTGCTTGATACGATCCTGATGGGCCACAGCGACACGCATGTGCTCGAGGAGCTGCCGATCATCGAAAATATGGCGAGGTCGCTGGGCGAGATGGACAATATCCGCGCGCTCGATGCAGCGGCGGTCGCCAGCCTGCGCGAGCAATATTTCGCCGAGCTCGACAAAAGATCGCCGCCGCCGGCCGGAAGCCTGGTGATCGACAAGAATCCGCTGTCGATGATACGCATGCCGCTGATCCACCGTCTCTTTCCCGACGCGAAGATCATCCTTGCGATGCGGCACCCGTGCGACGTGGTGCTCAGCTGCTATATCCAGAACTTCAAGCCGACCGAGGCGATGGCGAGCTTTCTCGACCTCGCCAACGCAAGCCGCACCTATGACCGCATCTTTCATTATTGGGAGACGTGCCGTGAGGTGTTCCCGACCGATGTGCATATGCTGCGCTATGAGGCGATGGTCGCCGACGCGGGCGCGGCGACGCGTCCGCTGTTCGATTTCCTGGGGCTCGACTGGCAGGACGCCGTGCTCGATCATCAGAAGACGGCCGCCGAGCGCGGTTTTATCCGGACGCCCAGCTACGCGCAGGTCCTCGAACCCATCTATTCGTCGGCCAGCGGGCGATGGAAGCGCTACGAGACGCAGATGCGCGAGGTGCTGCCGATCCTGGCGCCGTGGGTCGAGCGTTACGGTTACAGCCTCGATTGACGTGAGCCGCTCGACAGCATAGATTTTTGCCGACCGGGGTAGAAGGATCGACGATGGGCGGAACTCATATATTTGCCTTGCTGGCATCCGTGTCGCTTCTCTCGGCCGCACCCGTGCTTGCGTCGCCGAATGCCGACGCGGAACCTTCGGTGGACCCCAAGGACAAGCTGATTTGCAAGCGGACGCAGAAGACGGGCTCGCGCTTCTATTCGCAGATTTGCAAGACGGCGGCGCAATGGGATGCGCTGGCCGAACAGCAGAAACGCGATTTGCGCGAGCATATCGACCGTCCGCAGATCGAGATTCGTCGCAACTAGCGGCGTCAGCGACGGGCGCGAAGCCAGCCGGTAATCGACAAACGCGGTTCGGGCGCGAAGGGCGTGACATAGCTGACGCTATGCCGCTGCGGCACGGCGAACAGTCGAAGCGCGCCCATCTGCGGCGCGAACGCCTCCTCGATATTGCCGTCGGTGCCGTGGAACATCAGCAATCCGCCCCATTCGGCGCGCCAAGCCGGGGCCAGCGAATAGACATAGGCGGCCTGGCGCTGCTTGCCGGCAACATCGTCGTCATGGCAGGTCAGGAAATGTCCACCGCCATAGCTGGTCGCCTGGCCATCGGCGAAGCGGGCGGTGCCCTCGCCCAGCACATGGTTGAACCGGTCGAGCAGGGCGGTTGACGAGAGGAAGGCGATGAAGCGTTGTAGCGGGTCAGATGCGTTGGCATCGCCGCCATCGGGTGCGCGGATCGCTTCGTAGCGATATTGGAACCCGTCGCGACCGGCCTCGACAATCAGGCGGTCGAGATCGCGGCGCTGCGCTGCGTCGAGCGCGGCAAATGCGTCGCGGGTCAGCTCATAGACCTTGTCGCCGGCGTTCATCACCAGTTTCCAGTCTTTCCGCGCCAGCAAATGCGCGCGCAGCGCCTCGGCCTGGTCGTCGGCGAGCAGGTTCATGATCTCGACGCGTCCGCGCCGCGCGAACTGCTGCTTCATCGCGTCCCAGTCGATGTTCTCCGACAGGCGGTAATCGAGCTGCATCGGTCCCTTTCCTTAGCCTTCGCCGGCCCACCTGGCCGGCGGCGCAGGTTTGACGGGGCAGAGCGAAACGAATATATTCCGTGCCAAGCGATATGATTTTGGAGAAGAGCTGTCATGCGTGGAATTTATGTGCTGGCGCTTGCGGCGACCGCCTCGTTGCTCCCAGCTGCCCCGGCATCCGCGAATGCGGCGGGCGGTGATGCGGCCGAGGTCGATCCAAAGGACAAGATGGTCTGCAAACGCACCCAGCGGACGGGCACGCGCTTCTATAATCAGACCTGCAAGACGGCCGGGCAGTGGGAAGCCCTCGCCGAGGAAAATCGCCGGAATCTGAGTGAGCAGACCAACCGGCCCCAGCAAAATTATCAGCCGACGCGACCCGGCGAATGAAACTCGGTCTGCCGCTGGTCAAGCTGCCGCGGCAATATTGCTCGGACACATTGGCGAAGGAGGTGGCGGCGCTGCCCCAATCGGCATGGCTGCCGCATCCGGGGCGAATCCCGGGCAACGACGCGGTGCCGCTGATAACGCCCGCCGGACAGGTCACCAATGGTTTCGCGGGCCCGATGGCGCCGACCGATGCGCTACGCCAATGCCCCTATATCATGGAGATCCTTGCCGATCTCGGCGCGGTATGGGGGCGCAGCCGCCTGATGGGCCTCGCGCCCGGTGCGGTCGTTCCCGAACATGTCGATGTTGGCTATTATTGGCGAACGCATATCCGCATCCACATTCCCGTTGTCACCAATCCTGGGGTCGCGTTCAGCTGCGACAAGGAAACGGTGCATATGGCGCCGGGCGAATGCTGGTTGTTCGACAGCTTCTGCCTGCACAATGTGCGCAACGATGGCGATGCCAAGCGCGTCCACCTGGTGCTCGATACGGTAGGGGGCGAGAAATTGTGGGCGATGATTGCCGACGCCAAGCGGTTGGGGCGCGATGGCCAGCCGGCTCAATATGTCGCGCCGGGGTCGGTGGGCATGCCGACGCTCGCCTATGAGCAGGTCAATCTGCCGGCGATCATGTCGGTGTGGGAAATCCGCTGCCACGTCGATTTTCTGCTCCAGCAATGTGCGGCGACGCCCGCGCGCGATTCAGTGGCGGCGCGGCTCGAACAATTCGCCAACGCCTGGGGCGCACTCTGGGCGCAATATGGCACGGCGGCGGCGGGGCTCGCGGCCTATCGCCAGCTGATCGAGCAGGTCCAGCGCGACCTTCAGCGGCTGGAGGCGCAGCGCATCCTGCTCGACGGTAACGAGGTGCCACTCGATCGCGCGCTCGCCGAACTGATCTTCATGGTCGCCGCGCCGAACAGCGTTCCCGCCGCCGCAGCGGCCTGAAAATCGATGATCGTTTCGCACAAGCACCGCTTCATTTTTGTCGCGATTCCGAAAACCGGCACACACTCGGTGCGCCACGGGCTGCGCGAGCATCTCGGCCCGGACGATATGGAACAGGCGCGCCTGTTCGTCGAAAAGACCTTCCCGATCCCCGAAATCGCGCGAATGGGCCACGGCCATATCAGCTTCGCCGAAATCCGTCCCTTTTTGAGCGAGGAGGCGTTCGGCGATTATTTCAAATTCGCCTTCGTCCGCAACCCGTTCGATCGCTTCGTATCTTACTGTGCCTTTGCCACCAGCCGCGAAGGCAGTTTCGCGCGCGATCCGCAGCGGGTGATGCGCCATTTCCTTTTCACTGCGCCGCCGCTCCAGCACATCATCTTTCGCCCCCAGCATCTGTTTCTCACTGATCGCGACGGCAGCTTGCTCGCCGACATGCTCGGCAAGGTCGAGACGATGCAGGCCGACTATGACGCGATCTGCGCGCGCATCGGCATTCCGACGTCGCCGCTCGATCACGCCAACCGCTCGCGCCGTGGCGATTATCGCGACTATTATGATCAGGAACTGATCGACGGCGTCGCGAAAATCTATTCCCGCGACCTCGAACTTTTCGGCTATGATTACTGACCGGAAGGGCTGAAGCGCGCATGTATCCCAATCCCCGTAAGACGACGAGCATCCGACGGCTGGGCGCGGTCGATATCGCGGCGTTGAAGGTCGCGGTGGATGCGATCCCTGAAAGCCTGTGGCAGGCCGAGAACGCCGACAAGCCCAATCGTTTCGAGGCGCTCGACGCGACCGCGCACATCGTCTTTCGCTTCATAGCCAACATGCGCGACTGGCGCAGCGATTATGCACGGCCGCTTTGGGGCGAATGGGAGCCCTTGCTCGCGCCGGTGCTCGCCGCCGCGACGGCAGACTATGGCTACAAAAACGGAATATTCCCGCGTGTTATGCTTGCGCGTATGCCGGCGGGCGGGGTGATCCAGCCACACCGCGATGCGAACCCGGCCGCCAAATGGCCCCACAAGATCCATGTCCCGATCCAGACCAACGACCAGGTGCAGTTCCGCATCGAAGGCCAAAGCTATCATATCGCAGAGGGCGAGGCGGCCGAGGTCAACAATATGGGGGTGCATGCGGTGGTGAATGGCGGCGACAGCTCGCGCATCCACCTGATCTTCGAATATTATGACGCCGACCAGCCCGAGCCCGAATGGCTTGCGGTGCTGGCGACGCAGCCGTCGGCCTGAGAACAAAAAAGGGCGGCGTAGCGGCCGCCCTTTTTTAGACTGACGTCAGCTTCAGCGCGCCGTCGCCTTCATCGACCTTAATCGTCGAGCCATCCTTGACCTCGCCCTTCAGAATGAGGTCGGCGAGCGGGTCTTGCAGATATTTCTGAACGGCGCGCTTGAGCGGCCGTGCCCCATAAACGGGATCATAGCCGACGCGGCCGAGCCATGCACGTGCGGCGTCGGTCAGGTCGAGTATGACCTTGCGGTCGGCGAGCAGCTTCTGGACGCGCGCGACCTGGATGTCGACAATCCCGCCCATATGCTGCTGCGCGAGGCGGTTGAAGAGCACGATCTCGTCGAGCCGGTTCAGGAACTCGGGCCGGAAATGCGCGCGAACGACTTCCATGACGGCGGGCTCGGCCTGTTCGACCGGCGCGTCGTCGGGAAGCGCGGCGATCGCCTGGCTGCCAAGGTTCGACGTCAGGATGATCAGCGTGTTGGTAAAGTCGACCGTGCGCCCCTGCCCGTCGGTCAGGCGCCCGTCGTCGAGCACCTGGAGCAGGATGTTGAAGACGTCGGGGTGCGCTTTCTCGACCTCGTCGAACAGCACGACCTGATAGGGCCTGCGGCGCACCGCTTCGGTGAGCGTGCCGCCCTCTTCATAGCCGACATAGCCCGGAGGCGCGCCGACGAGCCGCGCGACGCTGTGCTTTTCCATGAATTCGGACATGTCGATGCGGACCATCGCATTGTCGTCGTCAAAGAGGAACCGCGCGAGCGCCTTGGTGAGCTCGGTCTTGCCGACGCCCGTGGGGCCGAGGAAGAGGAAGCTGCCGAGCGGGCGGTTCGGATCCTGCAGGCCTGCGCGCGCGCGGCGGACCGCGGTCGACACGGCGCGGACGGCCTCGTTCTGGCCGATGACGCGCCTTTCGAGCGTCGCCTCCATGCCGAGCAATTTCTCGCGCTCGCCTTCCATCATCCGGTCGACGGGGATGCCGGTCCATTTGCTCACGACGGCGGCGATATCGTCGGCGGTGACTTCCTCGCGCAGCATCGCGTTGCCCGCTGCGGCTTCGGCGTCGGCGAGCTGCTTTTCGAGCCCGGGGATGGTGCCGTAGCTGAGCTCGCCCGCCTTCGCGAGGTCCCCGGCGCGCTGCGCCTGGTCGAGCGCCGAGCGCGCGGCGTCGAGCTCTTCCTTGATCTTCGCCTCGGCGTGGATCTTGTCCTTCTCGGCCTGCCATCTTTGCGTCAGACCCGCCGACTGCTGCTCGAGGTTGGCGAGTTCGGACTGGAGCGTCGCAAGCCGGTCTTTCGACGCAGCATCGCTTTCCTTACCAAGCGCCGATTCCTCGATTTTCATCTGGATGATGCGGCGGTCGAGCGTTTCGATCTCCTCGGGCTTCGATTCGACCTCCATGCGGATGCGGCTCGCGGCCTCGTCCATCAGGTCGATCGCCTTGTCGGGCAGGAAGCGGTCGGAAATGTAGCGGTTCGACAGGGTCGCCGCGGCGACGATCGCGCCGTCGGTGATCCGCACGCCATGGTGCAGCTCGTATTTTTCCTTGAGGCCGCGCAGGATCGAGATCGAATCCTCGACCGTCGGTTCGCCGACAAAAACCGGCTGGAAGCGCCGCTGGAGCGCGGGGTCCTTTTCGACATGCTTGCGATATTCGTCGAGCGTCGTCGCGCCGATGCAGTGGAGTTCGCCGCGTGCGAGTGCGGGTTTCAAAAGGTTCGAGGCGTCCATCGCGCCCTCGCCCTTGCCCGCGCCGACGAGCGTATGCATCTCGTCGATGAACAGGATGATCTCGCCCTCGGCCGCCTTCACATCGTCGAGCACGCCTTTCAGGCGTTCTTCGAACTCGCCGCGATATTTGGCGCCCGCGATCAGCGCGCCCATGTCGAGCGACAGCAAGCGGCGGTCCTTCAGGCTGTCGGGGACGTCGCCATTGGTGATGCGTAGCGCGAGCCCCTCGGCGATCGCGGTCTTGCCGACGCCGGGTTCGCCGATCAACACGGGGTTGTTCTTGGTCCGGCGTGCGAGGATCTGAATCGTGCGGCGGATTTCTTCGTCTCGGCCGATGACCGGATCGAGCTTGCCTTCGCGCGCAACCTCGGTGAGGTCGCGGGCGAATTTCTTGAGCGCTTCGTACCGGTCCTCGCTGCTCGCGGTGTCGGCGGTGCGGCCGCCGCGCAGGTCGTTGATCGCGGCGTTGAGTGCATCGGCCTTGACCCCCGCATCGGCGAATGCCTTGCCCACCAGGGTGGCCGTCGAAAGCACCATCGCGAGCAGCAGTCGCTCGACGGTGACATAGCCGTCGCCCGCCTTGGTCGCGACCTGTTCGGCTTGGTCGAGCAGGCGCACCGCGTCATTGTCGAGGCCGGGGGTGGCCTGCGCGCCGGTTCCCGATACGGCAGGAACCTTTGCGAGCAGCGCATCGATGCCGACGACCGCGCGCGTCGCGTCGCCACCGCTTTTCGCGATCAGACCCGCCGCCATGCCTTCATTGTCTTCGAGAAGTGCCTTGGCGATATGCTCGGGCGAAATCCGCTGGTGATTCATGCGGATCGCGATCGTCTGCGCGGCCTGCAGGAAGCCCTTGGCGCGGTCGGTAAATTTTTCGAGGTTCATTCAGAAAGCCCCTTTCTTGCTTAGCAAGATAGTGTTGCTATTTGGCAACACAAGGGGCCTTCCGAGGTTCCGCAAAGTCTATTCGCCGGACCGGGCCAATTGGTCGAGCAGTCGCACGCCAAAGCCGCTCATGCCCTTTGGAACGAGCGAGGTTGCCTTGTCGGCCTGATTCACGCCGGCGATGTCGAGATGCGCCCACGGGGTCGCTTCGTCGACGAAAAAGCCAATGACATGCGCGCCGAGGCTCGCGCCTGGGCCTTGGCTCGGCGCAATGTTGCGGATGTCGGCGATGTCCGATTTCAGCTTCTCGGCGTAATTTTTGTGGAGCGGCATACGCCCTGTCTCTTATACACATCTGACGCTGCCGACGAAGCTAGAAGTGTAG
>CAUUIU010000039.1:0-14290 GCA_963545025.1 uncultured Sphingopyxis sp.
TACGGCAACTCTTAAAAACCTCCGCACGTCAACGTGGGGTGGTCGCATCGCTAACGCAAGGTCACCGGAACCGACTTGTACGACGGCGTTCCGCTCTGTCGGTCATAGTCGTCGAGCGCGATCAGGCCATTGGCTTCCGGATAATAGGCCGCGACCGATCCGCGCGAGATGGCGTGCGCCAGCACGGTCTGCTTCGCCAGCACCCGTCCCGATCGCGCCACCACATCGACGAGATCGCCATGCGCGAGCCCCATTGCCGCGAGATCGTCGGCGTTGGCGAAGATCACATCGCGCCGCCCGGTCACGCCGCGGTAGCGGTCGTTGAGCCCATAGATCGTCGTATTATACTGATCGTGGCTGCGCACCGTGGTCAGCGTCAGCGGTGTATCGTCCTGCCCGTCATCCTCATCGACGCCCGGATGGACGAGGAAATGCGCCTTGCCGTCGGGCGTATCCCATATGCGGTTCGACGCGCCGACACGCAGGCGAAAGCCGCCGGGGATCCGGACGCGCGCGTTGAAGTCTTTGAAATCGGGGAAAACGTCTTCGATCTTGTCGCGAATGCGGTCGTAATCGGCGACGAGTCCGTCCCAGTCGACCGGCGCCGTAGGGACGGCCGCCTTGGCGATGCCCGCGACGATCGCAGGCTCGGACAGAAGGGCAGGCGACGCCGGCTTCAGCTTGCCATGCGACGCGTGCACCATCGACATCGAATCCTCGACCGTCACCGATTGCGGGCCGCCGGCCTGGACGTCGAGTTCGGTGCGACCGAGGCAGGGAAGAATGATGCTTTCGCGCGCGATCAAAAGACAGGTGCGGTTGAGCTTGGTGCAGATCTGGACATTGAGATCGAGCTTGCGGAACGCCGCGAAACAGGCCTCGGGGTCGGACATCGCAACCGCGAGGTTGCCGCCGAGCCCGATAAAGCCCTTGGCTTCGCCGTCCTGCATCGCCGCGATCGCCTCGACCGAATTATGTCCGTGCTTGCGCGGGCTGGCGATACCGAATGCGGCGTCGAGCCGCGCCAGAAATGCCTCGGTCGGCAACTCGGTGATGCCGACTGTCCGGTCGCCCTGCACATTGCTGTGCCCGCGCAGCGGGCAAATGCCGGCGCCCGGCTTGCCGATATTGCCACGTAGCAGCAACAGGTTGGCGAGCTGCTGGACATTTTCTGTGCCGTGCCGGTGCTGGGTCAGCCCCATGCCGTAACAGACGATCACGCGCTCGGCTTGCCAATAGCTGCGCGCTATGCCTTCGATCGCCGCGCGCGTGAGCCCCGACTTCCGCTCGATCGCGCGCCAGTCGGTCGCCGATATATCTATCTTGAGCTCTTCAAACCCAAGCGTGTGTTCGGCAATGAAGGCGCGGTCGAGATGGCCCGGGCCGCCTGCCGCGACATCGGTCGCATCGGCCTCGATCAACGCCTTCATCATGCCCTTGAACAGCGCGGCGTCGCCGCCGATCCGGACTTGGTGATAGGCCGAGGCGATCGGGGTTGCGCCCAGCGTCACCATCTCGACGGGCGCCTGCGGGTCCTGAAAGCGTTCAAGCCCGCGTTCGCGCATCGGATTGACGACGATGATCGGCGCGCCACGGCGCGACACTTCGCGCAAGGTGCCGAGCATGCGCGGATGGTTTGTGCCGGGATTGTGCCCGATACAGAAGACTGCATCGGCGAGCTCGAAATCGTCGAGCGTCACCGTGCCTTTGCCAACCCCGATCGAGTGCGGCAGCCCGGTGCTTGTCGCCTCGTGGCACATGTTCGAACAATCGGGGAAATTGTTGGTGCCATAGATGCGCGCGAGGAGCTGATAGAGGAACGCTGCCTCGTTCGACGCGCGGCCCGAGGTGTAGAATTCCATCGCGTCGGGATCGCCCAACGCCTGCATCGCGGCGCCGATGCGCGAAAAGGCCTCGTCCCACGCAATCGGCACGAACCGGTCCGTTTCGGCATCATAAGCAAGCGGATGGGTCAGCCGCCCGGCGTCTTCGAGATCATAATCGGACCATTGCCAGAGCTCTTCGACGCTATGCTTTGCGAAAAAGCCGGGATCGACGCGCTTCGGCGTCGCCTCCCACGTCACCGCCTTTGCGCCATTTTCACAGAATTCGAACGACGATGTATGCTTCGGATCGGGCCAGGCGCAGCCGGGACAGTCGAAGCCGTCGGGCTGGTTGACCTCGAGCAGCGCGCGTGTGTCGGGACTTGCTCCCATCTGCTCGCGCACCGCGCGCGCGACCGCGCGGAGCGCACCCCAGCCGCCAGCAGGACCAGGATAGGGCTTTACGCCTTGGGGTTCGTCGATCGCCATATGCCGTTCCCATGCGTCTTGTCTTGTCGCGACCATAGCCGCCCCGCACGGCAGCGTCGATCAGACTATCGGGTGATGCTGCCGGATGGATCGCAGAGCAGCAGCGCCGAATCGGACCGGGCGAGCACGAGGAGCGTCAGTCCCGCCGCCGTCGCGCGCTCGACCGCCAGGCTGGTCGGCGCCGAGATCGTCACCAGCATCGGGCATCCGGCGCGCACCGTCTTTTCGACCAGCTCATAGCTGCAGCGCGCCGACAGCAGGATGAAACCGTCCGCGGGATCGATGCCGCCCCGCGCAAGCGCGCCGATCAGCTTGTCGAGCGCATTGTGCCGCCCGACATCCTCGCGGACGAGGCGAATGTCCCCCGCCGGCGAGCAAAAGGCGGCGGCGTGGACCGACCCCGTCGCGCGGCCGAGCCGTTGATGGGCGGGAAGTTCGGCGAGCGCGGTGGCTATCGCGGCGCGATCGGTCGCGATCCGCGCGGTGACCGGCGGCAGCGGCCGCAGCACCTGCTCGATATTCTCCATTCCGCAGAGGCCGCAACTGCTTTCGCTGACACGGTTCCGGACGCGTTCGAAGACGAGTTCGCGGCGCGCGGGCGGTAGCCACAGGCGAAGCGCCATGCCGCCTTCGAGGGGGTGGATTTCGATCTTCTCGACCTGGCTGGCCGCTTCGATCAGCCCCTCGGCAAGCGCGAAGCCCACGGCATAATCCTCGAAATCCGACGGCGTCGCCATCATCACCGCATACGCCAGCCCGCAGACCTCGACCGACACCGGCATCTCGACGGGAACGTCGCGTGTCAGGCTGGCGTCGCCGGCGCCGCCGAAGCCGAGCCGGTGCGCTGCGATGCCGACCATCGGCAGTTCGGTCGCTTTGATCGCGTCATCCATCGGTTTCTGCGGCCCTATCCGTCGAGATCGCTGCAATAATTGATATTGGACAATGTCGTTTCGCAATACACATAGTCGGCGCGCGCCGCCTCGATCCACGAGCGCACCGACCGATGGCCGTCGCGAAGATGGTTTTCGAGGGCGCGCGCAAGCTCGGACGGCCAGCAGCCGATCATATATTGCCCCGCCACGACGCGCGGTTCCTGCCCGACAAGGCGCGACACGATCTCGGCCGGGAAAGGCAAAACGTCGACGGGGGCCGTAACCACATGCGAATATCCCTCCGCGGCTGCATGATGCAGCGCGGCGCATAGCCCGCCGAGCGGGCCAAGCCCGGGCCCAGGCCTGTCGCTCAGGCTTTCGAATGCCGGCCAGTCGCGTCCGCATACGACGATCTTGGCGACCAGCGGCGCGAGACCGTCAGCAACATGATCGAACAGCGTCCGCCCCTCGACCAGCGCGTGGGCTTTGTCGCTGCCGAACCGGCGTGACTGGCCGCCCGCGATGATCGCGCCGAGCAGCCGATCATTCATAACGATATCCGTCAGTCCGCGACGGGGAGTCCGGTCTCGAGCCCCTGCCGGCGCATTCGGCGCGCCATGCGCTCATGCTTGATCGCGGCTTCGCGCAGGCGCAGCGCCAGATATGGGTCATTGCTTGCATCGGCCTTCAGCCGCGCAACACGAGCAAGCTGCTCGTAATAAATCGAGTCGCGAATCGCCTCCACGACGCAATAATAGCATTTTCCGCGACGCGAGCAGGAACGAAAGTGTCCCGCTTTGGGGCATCCGGGCGGTTCTCAGCCCGCATGATCCGGCCGCCACGCGCGATAGAAGGTGTCGACCGCCGCATCGACCTCCTCCTGCAAGCGGCTATGGTCGCGCGCCTCCGGCAGGTTGAGCACCGCGAACTGGTAGAGGCCCGACTGACAGAGGCCCGCGAACTGTTGCACCGCGCGCATCGGGTCGCCCGTGCGCACCTCGCCGCGCGCCATCTTTTCGGCCATCCACGCGGCGGCGCGTGCCTTGCCGCGGCGCGGGCCGCGATCATAGAACATTTCGGCGAGGTGCGGGAAGCGGTCGGCCTCGCCGACCACGAGGCGATAGAGCGACAGCAAAGGGGCCGCCGTCAATTTCGTCATCAGCACGGTACCGAAGCTGCGCAGCACATCGGGCACGGGCTCGTCGAGGGGGAGTTCGATGGTCAGCGCATCGCCATATTGCTCGACGATGCCGTCGACGACCGCGGCGAACAGATCCTCCTTCGACGGAAAATAGGTCCAAAGCGTCGTTTTCGACCCGCCGACCTTGCTCGCAATCGACGACATCGTCGTCCCCGCATAGCCGTTGGCGAAGAACAGCGCGCGCGCGGCTTCGACAAAAGCCTTTCGCCGCAGGGCCGTAGCGTCGTCCAAGACCGCCGTACTATCTGGTATCATTTCGATTGACAACGCTTCCTCCGAGGCTCATTGCCCCATGATACCATCTAGTATCGTGGGAAGCCATGCCCCGTTTGATTTTTGCCACTACCGCTGTTTTGGGCCTGCTTGCGGGCTGTGCATCTGTGCCCGATGTCGGGCCCAAGCCTGTTCCGGTCGCGGCTGAGTCGCTGGAATCGCGCGCAAGTTTCGCCGGGACCCAAGGCCAATGGCCGGCCGAGGGCTGGTGGCACGGCTTCGGCGATGCGCAGCTCGACACGCTGATCGCCGAAGGGATGAAGGGCTCGCCTGACGTCGCAATCGCCGCAGCGCGCGTGCGCGCCGCCGATGCGATGGCTCAGCAGGCGGGCGCCGCGCTGCTGCCGCGGGTGGGGGCAGAAGGAAGCATCGGCGGCACGCAGCAGAGCAAGAATCTGGGTATCCCGCCACAGTTCGTGCCCGACGGCATTCAGGACACCGGCCATATTGCCGCAACCTTCAGCTTTGATCTCGACCTGTGGGGTCGCAATCGTGCGGCGCTCGCCGCCGCGACGTCCGAAGCCGAGGCCGCGCGCGTCGACGAAGCGCAGGCGCGGCTGATGCTCTCCACCGGAATCTCGACAGCTTACGCCGATCTGGCGGGCTATTATCAGGCCCTCGACGTTGCCAATGACGCGGTGCGCGTGCGCACCGCGAGCGCCGACCTTTCGGGCGAACGCGCGCGCGCAGGCATCGAGAATCAGGCGAGCCAGCGGCAGGCCGAAAGCCGCGCCGCCTCGGCGCGCGCCGATGTCGTCGCACTCGAAGAAGCCATTGCGACGACGCGCAACCGGATTGCGGCGCTGATCGGTGCCGGTCCCGATCGCGGTCTGTCGATCGCGCGCCCGCAGCTGGCGCGTCCGACGCTGAGCCTGCCGGGCCAAGCGGGGATCGACCTGATCGGGCGGCGCCCCGATATCGTCGCGGCGCGGCTGCGCTCCGAAGCCGCCGCCAAGCGCATCGATGTCGCACGCGCTGATTTCTATCCCAATATCAGCCTGTCGGCACTCGTCGGGCTCCAGTCGCTCGGCCTGTCGAACCTGTTCAAGGCAGGCTCCGAATATGGCAATGGCGGCGCAGCGATAAGCCTGCCGATCTTCGAGGGTGGGCGTCTGCAGGGCCGCTATCGCGGATCGCGCGCTGAGTATGACGTCGCGGTCGCGACCTACGACCGCACGCTGATCGGTGCGTTGCGCGACGTCGCCGACATCGTCGCCAGCCGCGCCGCGACCGAACGCCAGCTTGCGGGCCGGCGCGAGGCGCTGACCGCCGCGGCAGAGGCTTCGAAGTTGGCCGGCCTTCGCTATCGGGCCGGACTCTCGAACCAGATCGTCCAGCTCACCGCCGAGGACAGCATGGTCGCGCTCAGTCGCGCCGTCGCCGACCTCGAAGCGCGGCAACTGACACTCGATATCGCCCTGATCCGCGCGCTTGGCGGCGGGTATCGGGTCAGCACTATAACAGGAGACGAATGATGGCCGACGAAACGGCTGCAGCCGCAACCCCCGCTCCGGAAGCTACCCTCGAAGGCAATGGTGCCAAGCGCGCCAAGCTACTCCGCATCCTCGCCCTCGTCGTCGTGACGGTCGCGGTCCTCTGGGGCGTCTGGTATTTCCTCACGCAAGCAGGGCGGGTCCACACCGACAACGCCTATGTTGGCGCGGACTCGGCGCAGGTCACCGCGCTCATCGCGGGGCCGGTCAAGGAAGTGCGCGTCAGCGGCACGCAGGCGGTGAAGAAGGGCGACATTCTCGTCATCCTCGACGACGCCGACCAGCGGATCGCGGTCGCCGACGCCGAGGCGGCGTTGCGCCTCGCGCGCCAGCGCTACGGACAGGCCGACGCGACCGCCGATGCGGCGCGGGCGCGCGTTGCGGCGCGCGGCGCCGATATCGCGCAGGCCCGCGCACGTCTGCGCGACGCCAACGCGACGGTCGAACGCGCGCGCGCCGAACTCGCGCGGCGTGAAAGCATCGCGGGCACCGGCGCGGTTTCGGGCGAAGAACTCACCGCCGCACGCGCCGCGCTCGCGTCGGCCTCGGCCGCGCGCGACCTCGCCGCCGCCGGCATCGCCTCGGCCGAGGCGACGCGCGGATCGGCGAGCGGCGATCTCGGCGCCGCCGAAGCCGTGGTGCGCGGCACGACCATCAACACCGCCCCCGACGTCGCGGCCGCCGAAGCGCGGCTCGAAAAAGCGAAGCTCGACCTAGCGCGCACCGTTCTCCGTGCGCCGGTCGATGGTATCGTCACCAACCGGCAGGTGCAGGTCGGCCAGCGGATCGCCGCGGGCGCGCCGATCATGGTGCTGGTTCCCATCAGCACCGCCTATGTCGACGCCAACTTCAAGGAAAGCCAGTTCGAGGACATCCGCATCGGCCAGCCGGTCGAGCTGGTGTCGGACTATTATGGCGGCGACGTCGTCTATCGCGGCAAGGTTGTCGGCATCGCCGGCGGCACCGGCGCGGCTTTCTCGTTGATACCGGCGCAGAATGCGACGGGCAATTGGGTGAAGGTCGTCCAGCGCCTGCCGGTGCGCATCGCGCTCGATCCGAAGCAGTTGAAAGAGCATCCGCTGCGCGTCGGGCTGTCGATGGAAGCCACGATCGACACGCGCGGTCGCTGACACATGGCCAGCGCCGCCGCCCCTGCCTCCGCGATCCCCGCCGAACCGCAGCCGCTGACCGGCGCGCGGCTGATCGTCGCCGCCTTCGCGCTGGCGCTCGCCAATTTCGTCGTGGTGCTCGACACCACGATCGCCAATGTGTCGGTGCCGCATATCGCGGGCGGGCTCGCGGTGTCGCCGACGCAGGGCACATGGGTGATCACCAGCTATGCGGTCGCCGACGCGATCAGCGTGCCGCTCACCGGCTGGCTCGCGATGCGTTTCGGTACCGTGCGCTGGTTCATGATCTCGATCATCGGCTTCGGCATCTTCTCCTTCCTGTGCGGTGTCTCGCGCACGCTTGATGCCCTTGTGCTCTTCCGCGTGCTGCAGGGGCTCGCCGGCGGCCCGTTGATGCCATTGTCGCAGATATTGCTGCTGCGCATCTTCCCGAAGGAAAAGGCGGGGATCGGCCTCGCGATCTGGGCGATGACGACGACCACGGCGCCGATCCTCGGCCCGATCCTCGGCGGCACGATCAGCGACAATTGGACCTGGCCGTGGATCTTCTTCATCAACCTGCCCGTCGTCGCGATCTGTGCGTTCGGCGTGTTCACGTTGCTGACGCCGTTCGAGACGAAGAAGGCAAAAGCGCGGATCGATGTCATCGGCCTGATTCTGCTCGTCGTATCGGTCGGCGCCTTCCAGATCATGCTCGACACCGGCCGCGAGCATGACTGGTTCGGGTCGACGTGGATCGTCGGGCTCGCGGTCGTGGCCGCGATCAGCTTCGCCGCCTTCGTGATCTGGGAGCTGACCGACGCCAATCCGGTCGTGGACCTGCGCATCTTCCGCTTCCGCGGCTTCAGCTTTGCGACCATGGCGATATCTCTGGGCTTTGGCGCCTTCTTCGCGCAGGTCGTGCTGACGCCGCTCTGGCTGCAGCAGGTGGCGGGCTATACCGCGACCCAGACCGGCTTCATCGTCGCCTGGCTCGGTGTGTTCGCGGTGCTGCTCTCTCCCGTCGCAGCGGGGTTGATCACCAGGATCGACGTCCGCATCACCATCTCGGCCGGGATCCTCTGGATGGCCTTCATGTCGATCCTGCGCGCCAGCTGGAATGCCGACGTCGGTTACTGGACGCTGGCGCTGCCGCATATCTTGCAGGGGATCGGCATGCCCTTCTTCTTCGTCGGCCTCACCGCGCTCGCGCTGAGTTCGGTGCCTGCGAACGTTCAGACGTCGGCGGCGGGCTTGATGAGTTTCCTGCGCACGCTGTGTGGCGCGATCGGAACGGCGGTCGCGACGACCGCATGGGACGATGCCAGCCGTACGTCGCGTTCGGAACTCGTATCGTCGCTCAACAATCCCGAAGCGACGATGACCTCGCTGCAGAATGCCGGCTTCACGCTCGAACAGGCGCGCGCCGCGATCGAGCGGCTGGTCGAGGTGCAGGCCTCGACGCTCGGCGTGCTGCACCTGTTCCTCGCGTCGGGCGTCGTGTTCGTGATCGCCGCGATATCGGTGTGGTTCGCGCCGCGGCCGAAACAGATTTCGATGGGCGGCGGGCACTAGCCCTATTTAGCGAAGAGCTGGTCCAAGTCGGCGAAGGCTTTGAACTCGAGCGCATTGCCCGCGGGATCGTGAAAGAACATCGTTGATTGCTCGCCCGGCTGCCCCGGAAAGCGCGTGTGAGGCTCGATCACGAAATCTGTGCCCGCCGCCTTCAGCCGATCCGCGAGCGCCTGCCATTCGGCGGGTGGCAGCACGACGCCGAAATGCGGCACCGGCACCGCATGGCCGTCGACCGGGTTATGCGCGGCCGAGGCGCGCGGGGTATCGACGCGGTGCGCAACGATCTGATGCCCATAAAGGCTGAAGTCGATCCAGTCGGCGTCGCTGCGTCCTTCGGGGCAGCCGAGGACATTGCCATAAAAATGGCGCGCGGCGTCCAGATCGTCGACGGGAAAGGCGATATGGAAGGGGGCAAGACCGGTCATGCCGCCTGTTTGCCGCAGGCGCGCGCGGAATGCCAGTCCGGGACTTGGGTTGTGCGCCGCAACATGCTAGGCGCGCGCCCATGCTGACGATCAACGGAATCACTGTACGCCTTGGCGGGCGCGCCATCCTCGAACGCGCCACTGCGAGCCTGCCGGCGAAAAGCCGCGTCGGGCTGATCGGGCGTAACGGCGCGGGCAAATCGACGCTGATGAAGGTGATGATCGGCCAGCTCGAAGCCGACGAGGGCAGCATCGACATGCCGCGCAAGACGCGCGTCGGCTATATCGCGCAGGAAGCGCCGAACGGCACCGCAACGCCGTTCGACACCGTGCTCGCCGCCGACACCGAGCGCGCCGAACTGCTCACGGCGTCCGAGACCGAGCAGGACCCCCACAAGCTCGGCGACATCCACGAACGGCTGATCGCGATCGACGCCTATACTGCGCCAGCCCGCGCCGCGCGTATCCTGATCGGGCTCGGCTTCGACGAGGATATGCAGGGCCAGCCGCTCGACAGCTTTTCGGGCGGGTGGAAGATGCGCGTCGCGCTCGCAGCGTTGCTGTTCTCGGAACCCGATCTGTTGCTGCTCGACGAACCGTCGAACCACCTCGACCTTGAAGCGACGCTGTGGCTCGAAAACTTCCTGCGCGCCTATCCGGGGCAGCTTGTCGTGATCAGCCACGAGCGCGACCTGCTCAACAATGTCGTCGACAACATCCTCCACCTCGAGGGCGGCAAGGTCACGCTCTATGCTGGCGGCTATGACGCGTTCGAACGCCAGCGCGCCGAACGCGCGGCGCAGCTCGCGGCGGCGAAGGCATCACAGGACGCCCAGCGCGCCAAGCTTCAGGATTATGTCGCACGCAACAGCGCGCGCGCCTCGACCGCCAAGCAGGCGCAGTCGCGCGCGAAGCTGCTCGCCAAGATGCAGCCGATTGCCGCGCTTGCCGAGGATCAGACGCTGGCGTTCGATTTCCCGAGCCCCGACGAATTGAAGCCGCCGCTGATCACGCTTGATCTTGCCAGCGTCGGCTATGCCGACCGGCCGGTGCTGCAGCGGCTCAATCTGCGGATCGATCCCGACGACCGCATCGCGCTGCTCGGCCGCAACGGCAACGGCAAGACGACGCTCGCGCGCCTGCTCGCGGCGCAGCTCGCGCCGATGGCGGGCGCGATGGCGGCGTCGGGCAAGATGCGCGTCGGCTATTTCACGCAGTACCAGGTCGAGGAACTCGACGGCAGCGACACGCCGCTCGCGCATATGACGCGCGTGATGGAGGGCAAGACGCAGGCCGCGATCCGTGCCCAGCTCGGCCGTTTCGGCTTCTCGGGCAACAAGGCGACCACGCAAGTCGCGAAGCTGTCGGGCGGCGAGCGCGCGCGGCTGGCGCTCGCGCTGATCACCCGCGACGCGCCGCATCTTCTTATCCTCGACGAACCGACCAACCATTTGGACGTCGATGCGCGCGAGGCGCTGGTGCAGGCCTTGAATGGTTTTGAGGGCGCGGTGGTTCTGGTCAGCCACGACCGCCACATGCTCGAACTCACCGCCGACCGGCTCGTGCTGGTCGATGACGGCACCGCGCGCGAATATTCGGGCAGCATGGACGATTATGTCGACATGATCCTCGGCAAGGGCCCGCAAAAGGATCGCGTGTCGAAAGCCGACAAGAAGGAAGACCGCAAGGCGGCCGCTGCGGCGCGCGAGGCCGCGGCGAAGATCAAGAAAGACGTCTCGGATGCCGAGGCCGACCTCGCGAAATATGAGGTTGTGCTGTCCGCTATCGACCGCGCGATGTTCGACCCGCAGGGCGCAGCGAGCGAATATAAGGGCCTGACGATGAGCGAGCTGTCGCAGCGCCGCGGCAAGATCGTTGCCGCGCAGGAGGCGGCCGAGGCGCGCTGGGTGGCAGCGAGCGAAGCGCTGGAGGCGTTTGAAAGCGCCTAGTCGCGCCGCCGCTTGGTGCGCGCAATCGACACGCTCTGCACCGCCGACAGCAGGAACAGGATGAACGCGATCAAGCCGCCGAGTGCCGCGACGATATAGTGATTCTGCCGCCCGCCGACCGAGTTGGTGGTCAGCAGATAATGTGGGGAAGCAACGGTTACGCCCTGCTGTGCGAAGGCTGCGACGACGTCTGCGGGCAAGCCGTTTTCGACCAGCACGCCCTGCATATGATCGGCAAGGAAGATGTTGGTGCGTGGCGCTTCGCCGCTGTCGGTGAAGGCATAGCTGGCGCGGTCGATAAAGAAGCGGACTGGCGCATCTTTCGCCGCACCGTCGGCAATGAGGGGAACATAGATCGTCTGATGGTCGATATCGGCCGATCGCGAGCGAAACGCCTCGTCCATCTGAAGCGCACGGTCGGTGTCGGGAACGGCGCCTGCAAAAATCGCCGACCCCGTCGGCGGCGCCGTTTCACCGAGCGTGGCGAGGTCGATTTGGGCGGGCGGATCGGACGGATCGGGCAGTTGCTGCGAAGTGAGATAGGCGCCGCCGGCGACGATCGTTGAAACCACGCCGAAGATCAGCATCACCTTTCGCACGCCGCGCATGACGTCGGCGGGGTTCGCTTCGCCGGTTGCGAGGGCCTCCTGCGTCGCCTGCTCGCGGCGGCGAAGCACCGACAGCGCCGGCACCATCAGGATGATCGCGGGGACGATCGCGGTCCACGCCATCTCATAGCCGCCCCACCGCGCAATCTGCCATTCGGCGAGCCAGCGATAGAGGCCGCTGTAATGGCTGAATTCCCACCAGGCCCACAGGGCGACGACGGCGATCCAGCCGAAGCTGAGCCAGAGGCGTACGGCGGACTGCTGCGGCATCGGTCTCCCCTTCCAACGTTTCGCGGGCTGTCTTGACGAGCCACGGGGTCTGCGCTGCGATATGTCGCACAGGCGCCGGGCATGATAAAGTGTCGCCGCGCCGCAGGGCGAATCCGCGCCGCTTGACTCAGGCGCCCTCGATCGCGATAATAGTTTCAATTGAAACTAGATGGGAAGATGACCATGGCCGACCTTTTCGACAATCCGCTGGGCCTCGACGGCTTTGAATTCGTCGAGTTTTCGGCGCCCGAAAAGGGCATTCTCGAACCTGTGTTCGAAGCCATGGGCTTCGCGCTGATCGCGCGTCACCGCTCGAAGGACGTCCAGCTGTGGCGCCAGGGCGGCATCAACCTGATCGCCAATTATGAACCCAAATCGCCCGCGGCTTACTTCGCCGCCGAGCATGGCCCGTCGGCGTGCGGCATGGGCTGGCGCGTTCGCGATGCGGCCAAGGCTTATTCAGAGGCGATCGAACGCGGCGCGGAGCCGGTCGAGGTCAATCCCGGTCCGATGGAACTGCGCCTACCCGCGATCCGCGGCATCGGCGGCTCGATCATCTATCTGATCGACCGCTATGGCGACGACCTCAGCATCTACGACATCGACTTCGTTTACGAAGAGGGGGTCGACCGCAACCCGGTGGGCGCGGGGATGCAGCTGATCGATCATCTGACGCACAATGTCTACGGCGGCCGCATGGCGCATTGGGCGGCCTTCTATGAACGCATCGCGGGCTTCCGCGAAATCCGCTATTTCGACATCAAGGGCGAATATACCGGCCTGACGTCGAAGGCGATGACCGCCCCCGACGGCAAGATCCGCATCCCGCTCAACGAAGAGGGCGCGGGCGGCAAGGGGCAGATCGAGGAATATCTGCGCGCCTATAATGGCGAGGGTATCCAGCATATCGCGTTCAGCTGCGACGATCTTTACGCCGCGTGGGACAAGCTGAAAGCGCTCGGCAACCCCTTCGCCCCCGCACCGCCGGCGACCTATTACGAGATGCTCGAAGAGCGGCTTCCGGGCCATGGCGAGTCGGTCGAGGGCCTCCAGTCGCGCGGCATCCTGCTCGACGGCTCGACCACCGAGGGCGACCCGCGCCTGCTCCTCCAGATTTTCGGCCAGACCGTCATCGGCCCCGTCTTCTTCGAATTTATCCAGCGCAAGAAGGATGAGGGCTTCGGCGAGGGCAATTTCACGGCGCTGTTCAAATCGATGGAAATGGACCAGATTCGTCGCGGAGCCCTGACCGTCGAGGAACCCGCCGAATGACAAGCCCGATCAAACTGGGGGGCGTCCACCACGCCGCCTATCGCTGCAAGGACGCGAAAGAGACGGTCGACTGGTACGAGCGCATGCTCGGCATGGCCTACACGACCGCCTTTGCCGAGGATCATGTGCCGTCGACCGGCGAATATGACCCATACATGCACGTCTTCCTTGAGGCGGGGAACGGCAACATTCTCGCCTTCTTCGAACTGCCGAACCAGCCCGTCATGGGCCGCGACGAGAATACGCCCGCGTGGGTCCAGCATCTGGCGTTCAAGGTCGGCAGCTTCGAGGAACTGGTTGCCGCCAAGGCGCATCTGGAAAGCGAAGGCGTCGACGTGCTCGGCCCGACGCACCACGGCATCTTCAAGTCGATCTATTTCTTCGATCCCAACGGCCACCGCGTCGAGCTGGCGTGTGATATCGGCACAGCGGAGCAATATGCCGAGCTGAAACGCGTCGCGCCGCTGATGCTCGAGGAATGGAGCCAGACCAAGAAGGCGCCGCGCCACGCCGACTGGCTGCATACGGCGGCGAACGAATAACAACCGTCGCCCCCGCGAAGGCGGGGGCCGTCATTGGCCTTGCACGACGCTGATGCGTAAACCGCCAGCGGCCCCCGCCTTCGCGGGGGCGACGGTCCTGTATCAGTGCCGGAAATGCCGCATCCCGGTGAACACCATCGCCAGCCCCGCCTCATTCGCGGCGGCAATCACCTCATCGTCGCGGATCGAGCCGCCCGGCTGGATCACGCAGGTCGCGCCCGCCTCGACCGCCGCCAGCAGGCCGTCTGCGAAGGGGAAGAAGGCGTCGCTCGCGACCGCGCTGCCGACGGTGCGCGGCTCTGCCCAGCCGTGCGATTCGGCGGCTTCGCGCGCCTTGACCTGTCTCTTATACACATCTGACGCTGCCGACGAAGCTAGAAGTGTAG